>CAZVEL010000029.1:0-10745 GCA_964626305.1 uncultured Treponema sp.
ACCTTTTCCATGTCATGTGCTATGCCCGGCCGGTCTTTCCGGGTGTAGGCCCCCATCTCCAGGTTGTCACGAACACTCAGATCAGCAAAAACACGACGCCCCTCGGGAGACTGAACCAATCCGGATTGTACAATGTCGCTTGGAGCGCTGTTTGTTATGTCGGTATCATTAAAATATACCGATCCTGATGTTTTTTTCAGAATATTTGAAATAGCATGAAGCGTGGTTGTTTTACCAGCGCCATTTGAACCGATAAGGGTAATTATTTCTCCCCGATTCACTTCAAAAGAAATACCCCGGATAGCCCGGATGGCACCATAATGAACAACCAGATCCCTGACACTAAGCATCGGAAACGGCCTCCTCTCCCAGATACGCTTTAATTACGGCCGGATCTTTCTGGATATCCTCCGGGAGTCCTTCCGCAATGGTTTTACCGTAATCAAGAACCAACAGCCGTTCACAGATACCCATAACAAGACGCATGTCATGTTCTATAAGCAGGATGGTAAGATTAAATTCGCGACGAATAAATCTGATCAGGTCCATGAGCTCCCGTGTTTCCTGAGGGTTCATTCCTGCTGCCGGCTCATCGAGCAGCAGAAGCTGCGGTTTGGTGGAAAGCGCACGAACAATTTCCAGTTTTCGCTGCTCACCATAGGGAAGATTACGGGCAAGCTCATCCTTTTTGTTTTCAATTCTGAAAAGCGATAGAAGCTCATTAACTTTTGTGCGTTTCTCCTGCTCATCCCGGTAATACGCCGGTGTACGGAACAATGCTGAAAAAGGGGTTATGTTCCGTTGCGCATGCATGGCAATAAGAACATTATCCTGAACGGTCAAATCACCGAAAAGACGGATATTCTGAAAAGTTCTCGCTATTCCCAGCTTTGAAAGCTGGTGCGGCTTTTTCTCATGAACAGGATGCACACGATTACGGGCATCGGTAAAACAGATTGTCCCTTCAGTTGGGGTGTATATACCGGAAAGCATATTGAAAACGGTGGTTTTTCCCGCACCATTCGGACCGATGAGGCCCACGAGCTCACCATGTTTTAGCGTGCAGGAGAATTCACTTACCGCACGTAATCCGCCAAAAACAATAGAAATATCATCAACCGTCATCAATACATCGGAAATACGACAGGCCTTTCTTGCAGCATCATTTTTCTTGCTCATGCGCCTCTCTCCCCATTCTTTTAAGCCGATTCCATATACCAACAAATGATAGTTCGCGGACACCGAGCATTCCCTGCGGCCGGAACAGCATGACAAAAATAAGAATAATCGGATAGAAAAGAAGCCGGTAATCCTGAAGGAATCGCAGGAATTCCTGAAGATAGGTGAGAACATACGCTGCGATAATAGAGCCGGTAACGCTTCCAAGACCACCGAGCACCGAATAAATAAGATATTCCACGCTCCGGTTGAAAGAAGACAGGTCCGGCTTGATAAAGCCGATAAAGGGCGCATAAAGGGCACCGGCAATTCCGCCTATAAAGGCTGCTATAACAAACCCGGTCATTTTGTACTTGAACACATTAATTCCATTTGATTGGGCAGCAATTTCATCTTCACGTACCGAAAGAATGGCACGGCCATAAGTGGATCTGAAAAAATTCAGAAGAAACACAACAACAAGAACAAGGCTACCGATTATAACAATCCAGGCATAATCCGGCCGTGCGGCAAGAATGGTGGTAAACCTTTTTCCGTTTGCACCGCCGGTAAAGGAACGGAAATTGACGAAGATAACCCGGAGAATTTCTCCGAATCCGAGCGTTACAATGGCCAGATAGTCTCCGGAAAGCTTCAGTGTGGGGAAGCCGATAAGGAAGCCGAAAAACGCAGCAACAAGTCCGGCTATGGGGATCGCAAGAGGAAGCGGAATGCCCGCGGTTTGAGCGAACCAGACACAAACATATGCGCCTATCGCCATGAAGCCGGCCTGGCCCAGGGAAAGCTGCCCTGTCAGCCCAACAATAACATTAACGCTTATCGCCATAATGGCGTTAATACCGGCAAGCGTAAATATTTGCGCCGTATACGAATCAATAACACCAACTGAAATCAGCACAGCCGGTACAAACACAATGAACAGCCCAAGAACAGACAACAGTACCAGGTTATGAATAGAACGTTCCGGCATCATACTTTAACTCTCGTTTTCTGGCCCATAAGACCGGTAGGCTTGACCAGTAGAATTAGAATCAGGATCGAAAATGAAATGGCATCGGCAAACTGTGAGGACAGAAAACCCTTGGTCATGGTTTCTGCAACACCCAGGATATACCCACCGAGCATGGCCCCTGGTACTGAACCGATTCCACCGAGAACAGCAGCAACAAAAGCCTTGAGACCGGGCATGGCTCCCATGGTCGGCTCAATCTGCGGATACGCGGTTGCATAAAGAATGCCGCCCGCAGCGGCAAGAACCGAACCGAGCGCAAAGGTGAAGGCAATAATGCGATTAACCGATATTCCCATCAGACTCGCGGCATGCATATCATAGGACACAGCACGCATTGCCTTGCCGGTTTTTGTCCAGTTGATGATGTAATTAAGAATGAGCATAAGAACAATGGACACGGTTATAACGATAATCTGAATATTGGAAACCGACACTGGTCCGAAAGGAACCATGATCGTATCCATTGTGGGGAACTGCCGGGGATTCGGCCCCGCAAAGGGAAGGACCCGAACCCCGTTTTGCAGTATCAGCGACATGGCAATCGCGGTAATAAGAGAGTTCAAACGCGGCGAAGATCGCAGCGGCCGATAGGCAAACCGTTCAATGGTAATACCCGTTACGCCGCACACGATCATTGCCGCTATAAAAGCAATGACAAGTCCTGCAGGCGAAGCACCAACGGTACGTAATACATAATACGATGTATACGCTCCGACCATCAGGATTTCACCGTGCGCGAAGTTTATCAGTTTGACGATTCCATACACCATCGTATAACCGAGCGCAATAAGCGCATAGATGCTCCCCAGAGAGAGCCCGTTCACAAGCTGTTGTATAAAAATAGTCAAAAGAAACAACCTCCGCGCATCAGTTTAATTCAACACCCCTAATCAGGGATTAACCGTTGCCTTGTACACTGGTGTAAGCACGTCGTCCTTCTTTACGATTTCAAGCATAACAGCTGACTTGGTGGGATTACGGTTTTCATCAAAAGTAAGATCACCGGTTACATAGCTTCCGGAAGTTTTATTGATTTCATCCCGAACCTTGGCAATATCAGTTGTTCCGGCAGCTGCGATAGCATCCTTGATAACGTACATTGCATCGTAGCCGAGTGCTGCGAAAGCAGTCGGAGTCGCGCTGTATTTTTCCTTGTACTTGGCGACAAACTCGATAACTTTGATGTCTGTTGAATCTGCCGCATAGTGATCGGAATAGAAACCGTTCAGAACTTCATCACCGGCATTTTCGGTAATTCCACCCCAACCGTCTGCACCGACGATAGGTACTGTTATACCCTGCGCGCGGAGCTGACGGGCAATGAGGGCTACCGTGCTGTAGTAATCAGGAAGATAAACAACATCGGGATCAGCATTCTTGATTTTGGTAAGCTGTGCGTTAAAGTCCTTGTCGCCGGTATTGTACGATTCTTCAGCAACCATGGTTCCGCCCGATGCAACGAATGCTTTCTTGAAGTTTTCATAGAGTCCAACAGAATAGTCGTTACCGACGTCATAGAGAACGGCAGCGCGCTTCTTACCGAGATTTTCTGCGGAAAATTTTGCACCCACGGTTCCCTGGAAGGGATCAATAAAACAGACACGGAAAATATAATCTCCAGGATCAGTAATGCTTTCCATGGTTGCAGCGGGAGCAACAACAACGACCTTCTGAGCCTGCGCAAGCGAGGTAATCGCCTGGGTACAACCTGAAGTAAGAGAGCCAATGATCATTTTCACGTTGTCTTTCGCGGTCAGTTTCTTGTAGGCATTAACAGTTTTTTCGGGGTTTCCCTCGTCGTCTTCGGCGATTAGGCGTACCATTTTTCCGTTAATACCACCGGCTGCGTTAATTTCTTCGATGGCAAGTTCAACACCATTTTTCGCCTCTACACCATACACGGCGACGGAACCGGACAGGGGATAAATCCCGCCAATTTTGATTGTATCTGATTCTGATCCGGAACAAGCGCCGAATGTAAGCGCCAGACACACGGCTGCCACAGCAGCCATACCATTCAGTTGCATCCTTTTCATACCAACTCCTTCTATAATTTGTGTAAATCGTACTAATAATATGGCATACCGTAGCCATTGTCCAGTTATCACAATAAAAAACCGTCCTGTTACGGACGGTTTTCACAAGTGTTTATTGTAGTTCCACCCGGTCAGGCGCTTTTCGCATTCTTCATTTTTGCCTTGCAGGTTTTGCAGATAACAGTTTTCGTACCGTCAATTTCCTGTTCGTACAAGACTTTAACACCTTCACGCTTGCAAACCGGGCAAACGCCGCGTCCGTGATTCGGATTTCCGCGAATACCTTTTCCACGATGTGCTTTAGACATAGTTTACTCCTCCGTGCTTCCGGATGCCTTTTCTGCCGGAGCTTCAGCATCCTTTTTTTCGACGGCCTTGCTTTCTCCGTCAGCCTTTTTGGCTGTGGTTTTCTTTGCAGCAGGAGCCTTCTTTTCTGTAGCGGCTTTTTTTTCTGCCGGAGCCTTGTCCTCTGCAGATTTCTTTGCCGCGGGCTTTTTGGTGGAAGTCTGCTTTTTTGCGGCGTCCTGCTTCTTCGTCGCTGGTTTCTTGTCTTCGGCGGTCTTGGCAGGAGCCTTTTTGGCCTTCTTCTCTGTTTTGTCACCCTCAACGTCGAGCTTGTAGTCTACAAGTTCAAGTATGGCAACTTCTGCAGCATCACCTTGACGAAATCCCAGCTTGAGAACACGGGTGTATCCACCTGCACGTTCTTTCATACGAGGGCCAATTTCGGTGAAAAGCTTTGCGAGTATTGCTTTATCCTGCACATACTTTGCTACCTGCCGGCGGTTATGAACGGTATCAACCTTGCTTCGGGTAATAAGCTTTTCAGCGGTTCTCCGTACTTCCAGCGCTTTGGCCCTGGTTGTTGTAACACGCTCATACTTGAAAAGAGAGGTAACCATATTGCGATGCATGGCACGGCGATGCGATGCGGTTCGCGAAAGCGGATTAAAGCCGTTTTTATGCTTCATCTGTTTCTTCCTTCTGCTTGGGCAACTTGATCGAATTCTTCAAGTGACTGTAGTCAGTCATACCGAGACCGAGATTCCATTCAAGCAGTTTTTCCCTGATTTCCTGGAGACTCTTCTTGCCAAAGTTTCTTGTTTTGGCAATATCGTCCTCGGTTTTCTTGGTGAGCTCGCCAATTGTCCGTATATTTGCGTTCTTGAGACAGTTTGATGACCGGACGGAAAGTTCAAGCTCTTCCACCGGAGTGTTCAGCAGCTGCCGCACCCGTTCATCTTCCTCGTCGTAATCGTCATCCTTACCTACTTCATTTTCATTAAAGTTCACGAAGATGGAAAAATGATCCTTGATTATTTTTGCTGCTTCAGCAAGGGCGTTTTCAGGTTCAATGGTTCCGTCGGTCCAGATTTCAAGAATCAGTTTGTCGTAATCATTGCGCTGGCCCACACGGCACGGTTCAATTTCGTATTTAACCTTTACAACCGGTGAATAAATTGAATCCATCGGTATGGTTCCCACGACCTCAATGTACCGTTCGTTTACTTCGGCAGGTACATACCCGCGTCCATAATCAACCTGAACTTCAAATTCGACATGGCCGCCATCCATCATGGTGAAAACATGTGCCGGCTCGCTGGTAATTTCCAGCTGTTCTTCCCGAGCGAACATATCGCTCGTGACAGTGGCCGGCCCCTTGAATTCAAAGAGGAAGGTATCCTGTTCTACATCCTCGGGAAGTCTTAAACGAATCTGCTTGAGATTGTTCAGCACCTCCAGAGTATCTTCAACAACATGCGGTATTGTTTCGAACTCGCTGGAAATTATGTGAGGCACACCATCCGCATCGTAGGAATTGATCTTTACGGCGGATATAGCATACCCCTGTATTGAGGAAAGAAGAACTCTCCTCAGGGTATTCCCAACGGTTGTTCCAAAACCGGTCTCGAAAGGATAAGCCACGAACTTTCCGTACCCAGGATTTTCTTCGTCCTGTTCGAAGGTAAGTCCCTTCGGCTTTTTGAATCCTTTTAGCAGATTTTTTCGGGCCATTCGAACTCCTCTTATTTGGAATAGAGCTCGACCACGAGCTGTTCTTTGATGTCGATGTTATCGGTTACGTCCGCACGATGCGGTACTGAAACAAAGGTGCCTTTGAGGGCGTCAGCATCAACGTCGAGCCAGGGATAGGTGCCGGACTTTGAAAGTTCCTTCATCGCATCCTTGACTACACTGAGTTTTTTGCTGTTTTCCTTTACTTCGATAACGTCTCCTGCCTTTACCAGATAACTGGGGATGTTGACGTGTTTGCCGTTTACCAGGATGTGGCCATGCTGGACAAGCTGCCGTGCCTGGTTACGGTTAACGGCAAAGTGCATCCGGTACGCAACATTATCCAGCCGGCGTTCAAGCAGACCGATAAGATTTTCGCCGGTAATACCGGCCATACGCAGCGCGCGGTCAAAGAAGATACGGAACTGCTTTTCAAGCATACCGTACATTCTCTTGAGTTTCTGTTTTTCCCTGAGCTGAACGCCATAGTCGGAACGCTTTCCTGTTCTTGCCTTGGGATCCTTTCCGGGCATGGCCCGTTTGCGGTTAATCGGACACTTGTCCGATTTGCAACGGTCTCCCTTGAGAAACAGTTTTTTTTGCTCCGCTCGGCAAAGCCGGCAAAGGGGTCCTGTATATCTAGCCATTTCTCTCTCCTCTGTCAGATACGCCGGGTCTTACGGGGACGGCAGCCGTTGTGGGGAATCGGGGTAACATCACTGATGGACCGAACCTTTAAACCAAGAGCACCGAGAGAGCGCACGGCGGATTCACGTCCGACACCGGGTCCCTTTACAAATACATGCACTTCACGAAGACCATAAGTAAGGGCCTTCTGAACCGCAGTTTCAGCAACAGTCTGAGCCGCAAAGGGCGTAGACTTCTTTGCACCATTAAATCCGAGTCCGCCGGAAGATGCCCATGCAATGGCATTCCCCTTGAGATCGGTAATCGTTACGATAGTATTATTGAACGTTGCCTGAATATAGACATTACCTTCGTAAACGCTTTTCTTTTCTTTCCGTTTTTTTACGGTTGCCACGTTAATTGTTCCTCCAACCTAAAGTTTACTTCTTCTTGCCGGCAACGGTCTTTTTCTTACCCTTGCGCGTGCGAGAATTGGTCCGTGTTCGCTGTCCACGGACAGGAAGACCCCTTCTGTGCCGGAGGCCCCGGTAACAGCCAATATCCATAAGACGTTTGATATTGAGACCGATTTCAGTCCTGAGACGTCCTTCAACCTTGTACTCCGAATCAAGGAGCGCGCGTATTGCAGCGAGTTCATCCTGATTCAGATCATTTATCAACCGGTTGGGATCAATTTTTGCTTTTTCGCAAATATCGTCCGCAGAGGACCGGCCAATTCCATAGATGTAGGTCAATGCAATATTGACATGCTTGTTAGGGAGGTCGACTCCCGCAATTCGAGCCATTCTCTATTCCTCCATCAGCCCTGACGCTGCTTGTGTTTGGGATTGATGCAGATAATTCGTACGACTCCGCGCCGACGGATTACCTTGCATTTATCACATATGGGCTTTACGCTCGTTCTAACCTTCATTATAAACCCCCTGAAGAACCGTTTATTGTACCGGTTCTTCGTCTCTAGTTCTACAGGTTTCGCGACCTGAGTTTTCCCTTCTTAATCAGACCTTCATGGTGATGCATCTTGAGCTGAGCTTCGATCTGGCTCATGGTGTCAAGATCAACACCAACAAGAATCAGCAACGACGTTCCACCCATCAACATGGAAATTGATTGGGGAAAGCCGAAAAGATTCTGTATAATCGTTGGTAATACCGCGATTGCCGCAAGATACAGCGAACCGGGAAGTATCAGCCGATTCAGGATCCGCTGCATGTATTCTTCAGTCTTGTCCGTTCTGATTCCGGGTATCGAGCCGCCGTTTTCCCGGATCTGCTTCGCGATTTCTGTGGGGTTCAGGGTTACCTGTGTATAGAAATACGCAAAGAAGACAATAAGAAGGATGTAGAAAACATTATACCAAATTCCGTGTGGCCGTAAAAAGGTTGCCACACTGTTGAGCCATTTAACGTTCGGGCCGATACTGCTTGCAATCTGCAAGGGGAATGTCAGGAACGAGGAAGCGAAAATGACGGGAATAACCCCGGATGGGTTAATTTTGAACGGAATATACGTGTTCTGTCCGCCATACATTTTTCTTCCAATTACCCGTTTTGCATAATGAACTGGAATCTTCCGCTGCCCCTGCTGTTCATACACAACAAGTCCGATAATTCCAATGAACATCAGGAACGCCACTATTACGAATACCGGATTGATGTCTCCGGTCTGAACCATACGTACCAGTTCCCAGGAAGCGCTGGGGAGCCGTGCCACGATACCGGCGAAAATCAGCATTGATATACCATTTCCTATTCCCCGGTTGGTGATCTGTTCACCAAGCCAGACGGTTATCATGGTACCGGTGGTTACAGTCAACATCGCGATCAGGGTGTACGCGACACGATCAATAACAATCGCTCCGGGAATACCGGCAGCGTATACGGTTACGGCGTATGACTGAATGAGTGCAACACCGATAGTTGCAACCCGTGTCCAGGACTGTATTTTCTTTCGTCCGCCATCTTCTTCTGCAACTTTTTTCAAGCTCGGGAAAATGATGAGCGCAAGCTGCATCAAAATCTGGGTGGAGATGTACGGCATAACACCAAGCATGAATACCGAAAAGTTCGAGAAGGCTCCACCGGCAAAGAAGTCCATGTAATCCACGAACGCATTCCCGCGAACCTGCGACTTGAAAAAGTCGGTAAGGGCTTTGGGATCAATGCCGGGAATGGTCAATACCGAGCCAAGGCGAAAAACCGCGAGAACAGCTACCGTGAACAGGATGCGTTCACGAAGCTCCTTGATTCTGAACATATTTGTAAAAGCATTGTTTGCCATGTCTCTTCACCCGCTCCCGATTATTCAGCGCCCAGAACTACGGTTCCACCGGCTTTTTCGATTTTCTCCTTCGCAGAAGCAGAAACCTTGTCCACGTCAACCGTGAGCTTTTTGGTAAGCTCGCCGTCTCCAAGAATCTTGACCAGAGCGGAAGCTTTTTTAAGGATCCCCTTGAGAATCAGGGATTCCTTATTAACAGTCTCGCCATTCTGGTACTTTGTTTCAATTTCAGAGAGATTGAAAACTTCGTAATCCTTGCGGAACCAGTAATTTGAGAACCCCCGCTTGGCGATACGCCGGAAGAGGGGCATCTGTCCACCTTCAAAACCAACATAGGTTTTACCGCCGGAACGGGACTGCTGTCCCTTGTTTCCCCGGCCGGCAGTTGTACCGCGACCGGAAGATGAACCACGCCCAACTATGCGTTTCTTCTTATTAGCTCCTTCCGGAGCGTGTAAATCAAAATCGGACATTAGTTGATCTCCTTGACTTCAACAAGGTGCGACACCGCAGCAACCATTCCAAGAATCGGATCGGTGGCCTCGTGTTCAACTGTTGAATTAATCTTCTTAAGACCCAGGGAGCGAACCGTTCCGGCAACCTTCGGTTTCTGACCGATGGTGCTGCGAACAAGTTTTACACTGATTTTTTTTGCCATTGCATTAACCCCACAAGTCCTTCAGGGTTTTTCCCCTGTTTTTTGCGATGCTCCGCGCGCTCATCAGTCCCTTGATAGCCTCAAAAGTTGCTCGTACAACGTTAACCTGGCTGCTTGAACCGAGTGATTTGGAAAGCACATCGGTAGCACCGGCAACTTCAAGCACGGCACGAATCGGGCCTCCGGCAATAATACCGGTACCTGAACATGCCGGCTTCAAAAGCACGACAGAGCTCTTGAATTCAGCCTGAATCTCATGCGGAATAGTTCCATTCTTTATCGGAACGATAATCATGTTCTTCTTTGCCTTTTCGATGCTTTTGCGAATTGCTTCGGCCACATCGTTGGCTTTTCCGAACCCGTAACCGACTTTGCCCTTCTGGTCACCAACAACGGTCAGTGCGGAGAAGGAAAAGCGGCGCCCACCCTTGACAACTTTCGCTGTCCGGTTGAGCTTGACCAGTTTCTCGACAAACTCTTTGGGCTCTCGCTCCCTGTTATAATTATTACGCTGTTCCATAGACTCTCCTAGAAATCAATCCCGGTGCCGCGGGCGCCGTCGGCAATGGCCTTAACCACGCCATGGTAAAGATAACCGTTGCGGTCGAACACTACGGTAGTAACCTTCTTTTCCTTGAGCCTGCGACCGATTTCTTCGCCAATCTTTTTTGCGGTTTCGGTATTCGGCTTGAGCGAGGAAAAATCCTTTTCATATGTTGACACCGCTGCAATTGTTTTTGCAGCAACATCGTCGATTACCTGCACCGAAAGATTGCTGTTACTGCGACTGACCGTCATACGGGGGCGCTCAGCAGTTCCAGCAAGGCGCTTCCGTATGTGAATCTTTCGTTTGAGTCTCTTCCTGTCTTTGTCATTAAGCTTCTTGAACATATCACTACACCCTTATTTAACGCCG
>CAZVEL010000030.1:0-2576 GCA_964626305.1 uncultured Treponema sp.
GGGACACAAGGATTTCCTTGTCTTTCGGACGGCTTTCACGCTTAATGAAACCGCCGGGTATTTTACCTGCAGCGTAATATTTCTCATTATATTCCAGCGTAAGTGGAACATAATCCAGTCCTTCCTGCACATTTGAGGAAGCGCATACGGTTGCGATAATTGCTGATCCTGCGTACTGTGCATAGACAGAACCGTTTGCCTGTTTTGCGAGGCGTCCGGTTTCCAGGATGAGTTCATCGTCACCGATCTTGTATGTTATTTTTTCTACCATAATCTGTTTACTAACCTTTGTGTTAAAAAAGAAAAAGTTACCCGCCACCCTGGTGACAGGTAACTTTCATGATTACTTGCGGAGTCCGAGCTCTTTTATAAGGGTTCGGTATGCTTCAAGATCGCGGCGCTGGAGATACTTCAGAAGTCTCCGACGCTTTCCGACGAGAATGATGAGTCCCCGCTGGCTGCTTTTGTCCTTTTTGAAAGTTTTGCAATGCTCCGTAAGTTCCCTGATGCGATCGGTCAGAATTGCAATCTGAACATTAGTATTTCCGGTATCTTTTTCATTTGCACCGAATTTGGTTACCACCGCAGCGGTATTTTCTTTTGTAAGTGCCATACTTACTCCTTCTTTATCAAAATCGTCATGATAACCTAAAATTGTATTGCCTCAATGGTTTCACCAGCAGGCAATCTTTCTTTTTCGTACGGCTCAAGCCGTACGGTTTTAGCGGTACTGTTCAACCGGGCATTCAGCTCACTATTTCCCTGTAGCCGGAGTACGACAGTATACATTCCCGGCGGAGGAAGTATCTGGGTAAACAGTGCACGGTCTGCTTCAAGACAGGAGCCGGAAGAAGACCAGTCCGGAGTATTGAAATCAAGTAAAAATGGATGTCCGAGGAGACGATCCGCAAGGGCAAAATCGGCAGAAAGGATGGCTTTCCGAACAGCGCTTGAGCTGATCCGGATTCCGTCCTGTT
The DNA here is from genome assembly GCA_964626305.1 of uncultured Treponema sp. GTDB lineage: Bacteria > Spirochaetota > Spirochaetia > Treponematales > Treponemataceae > Teretinema. The sequence continues at coordinate 978 of CAZVEL010000030.1, forward strand.
CAACCTGCCGAATGGAATCGAAACGGAACCCGTCTCTCCGTGAACGCGCGGCAATTTCCGCCGTTCCGGTATCCAGGCGATATCCGCAGCGGAAATCCGGGCCGACGGCCACATACCGCATACGTACAGTTTTTACCAGAATATCAAAGAACACACCTCCTGACATTCTACCGAAATCGTCAGAAAAGTCAATCAGTACCACGAAGTCGAACCCGGCACGGTCAAAGGCTTTAAGTCTCAGATTCAGGGTTGAAACATCTCCGGGATAGTAATCAGCGTTTTTTAACGCTCCTGGAGAACGGGCAAACGTAACCAGCCCGGGAGACAATGTGTGGGACGCAGCATGGTCAAGCACCGCATCGAAAAGAGCCTGATGACCTCGATGCGGTCCGTCAAAACCACCGATGGTAAGTGCCGTACCCCGTTTCCTCCGGGTAATTTTTTCCAGTGCATCTTGTGTTATGTCATCGTGCAGGGTGTCCCATCGGAATATTTTCATCAATTCTCCCGGTGTACAAAATCGTACAAAAGACGGCCCTCATCTTCGTGAACCATGCCGCAAAAACATTCTCCGGAAAAGACTGCGTGTTGCCTGGACCCATGCACCTGGTTTTCAAACCAGCGTGCCTTCATCTTTTTTCCGTTCATAAAATCATTTAAATGATCACTATTGAGTAAAAGAACCGGAAGACCAGTATGTTCTGCCATCCCGGGGGTAAAGGACAAACAGGAATCAAGAATAACCTCTGGCGGAACAGGTTCAAACGCATCACGATTCGTCCCGAAGGGCGACAGAAGGTTATACCCGGCGGCATCTTCAAGCCGGAACGGGCCCACCGCAGTCCTTCGAAGAAATGATGTATGTGCACAGGATCCGGCCGCTATTCCGATATCACGAGCCAAGGATCGTATATAGGTTCCCTTTGAACACCGGACACGGATATCCGCAGTCGCTATGGTTCCTTTCCCAGGATTTTCGGTTCCGTCCGGTCCAGTACATCTCAAAAGGTCCAGAGATTGAATCGTTACCCGGCGTGGTTGAAGCTTTACCGCTTCTCCTTGCCGTATACGGTCCGAGGCCCGCTTACCCTCAACATGTATCGCGGAATATTCCGGAGGTATTTGATCAATTTCACCGGTACATGACGAAAGAACCGAAGTGAGAATGTCGGTTCCGGGCAAAGGGGATGTCTGTATAATTTTTCCTGTGGGATCGAGTGTGTCGGTTCGGGATCCGAATGTTATTCGGGCAAGGTATTCCTTGTCGCTGGCGGTTACATGATTTGCAAGTCGGGTCAGCGACCCGGTAAGCAGAACAAGAAGGCCGTCCGCAAAATTGTCCAGCGTTCCGGTATGACCCACCTTTTTTGTTCCGAGCGCGTTTTTAACCTGCCAAAGTGACGAAAAACTGGTTTTACCGGACTGTTTTGCCAAAAGGACAATACTGTTAACCATTACTTCCCGATCAGGGCGCCGGATCCGGTTCATCATCCCGATTTTCAGACGACAGGAGGGTATCAATTTTATGAACCATCTCGAATCCGGCACGGATACTGTCATCGAAAATAAAATCAAGATGGGGGAATTGGCGGAGGCGGA
>CAZVEL010000031.1:0-3326 GCA_964626305.1 uncultured Treponema sp.
TGATTACGCGGTTTTCGGATGAGGTGGATATGGGCTATGCCTACTTCATGCTTGCCCGCTCCTATGAAAAACTCGGAGAATGGGAGCTGGCCCTTCAGACCTACACCCAGTTTCTCGGATATGGCCGATTCGGCATAGTTATTCCGGGCATTCACGACGCGTATGAATACGCAAAACGGCTTGTCGATTACAACAGCTCCTCAAAAGACTGGACCTTTGAAACCCTGGACGAACTCGTACAGAGCATAAAGCGGGCAATAGACCACTACGATTACCGGAGTCTTGAACGATACCGGGCAAAAGTAAGTTTTTTCGCGATGTCCTGGAAGCAGGACTCAAACGATGGTAATGCCCAGGCGGATTTCCGCATGAGAGATTTTATGGGAGGGAACAGGATCCGATACGAACAGGACCTTGATGCCTCCTCGAATCCGCATGAAGCATTCCTGCGGACCCGTGGCTGGAACCAGTATGTAAGTGTCTGGTACCTGTATTTCAGAAAAGTCAATTTCCCCGCTGATCCGGACATTCACGGACGCTGGGAATGGGCCGGAATCTATTATGGTGAAAAACTTTAGCCTCCTTCGCATCAGTACACTCTGTGCTGTCTCCTGCCTGCTTGTTTCCGCACTCTGGGGAAATCCGGGACATGCCGGAGAATCACGGCCGACCGGAAAGGAATCTCAGGCGGCAACCTCTGAAGCTCTGGAAGACATCCCAACCGGGGATAGCGACGCCGCGGACAATCAATCAAGGACCGAAGCTTCGCTCCAGGCGGAAGACCCTGTTCCCGGAACAAGTGAACGCCCCGACGCGGAGAATCCCCTTCCGCCGGAACCGGAGTATCCCGCAGTGAATTTTCCTCATCCGGAAAACGCTGATTATCAACGCTTCCTGACTCAGTACAGCACTGCGGACGGCATCAAATACCTCTCCCGGGTCATGCAGAATTCTGTCCAGTACCGTGCATTCATTTTCTCGGAACTTGACCGCCTCGATGCCCCTCGCTGGCTGGTATACCTGCCGGTTATTGAATCAGGTTTTACTCCCCGTGCCGTTTCCCGCTCCGGCGCTGTAGGGGTGTGGCAATTCATGAGAAACAGTATTGGCGGATACAACATCCGGATTAATGAATGGATCGACGAACGACGCGACCCCTGGATAACCACAACCGCCGCTGTGCGAAAGCTCATGGACAATCACCGCGAGCTCGGAAACTGGCCGCTTGCCCTCGCCGCCTATAACTGCGGGCTTGGCGCAACAAAAAAAGCAGTACGGCGGGCCGGAACCGCCGATTACTGGGAATTGTGCGCGCGGGGCTTCTTCCGCCGGGAAACCGTGCAGTACGTACCCAAATTTCTCGCCATAGCGGCACTGTTGGCCCGAAGCGATGAATACGGCATTGACTGGGGAGCGGCTGTTCCCCAGGACCGCTATACTACCGTTACCGTAACACGACCCGTGGATATGAACGTACTCGCGCGGGAGACCGGTGTTGACAGTTCACTTCTTTCCCTGCTGAACCCCTCTTTGTACTACTCGATTACTCCTCCCGGAATTCCCTACAACCTCCGGATTCCGGCAGAAGGACTCGACACGGTCAACGCACTCCTCGAGGACCGGTCGCGAATACTCCTTGAGTATTATCTGTACACCGTCAAATCCGGTGACACCCTGTTTGCCCTCTCTCTCCATTACGGTGTATCCGTCGACATGCTGCTCGAATATAATCCCGGTATTTCGCCGAGAACCCTCCAACTTGGCAAAAAACTCGTCATTCCGGCACTGCAGGAAGTAAAATCCTATGCTGGCAAAAAAGACCGCGACGATCTTGATTTTTCCGGGACCTATCTGGTCAAACAGGGAGATACCCTCTGGTCGATCGCGCTCGCACATGGAATACAGGTGGAAACTCTCGCTGAAAAGAATAATCTTCAGGTGAATTCAATCCTGAAGTTGGGAAAACAGCTCCGCGTGCCGATACTCTGATAGAGAGGAGCTCCCTGATGCTGAAAAAGACACTGTTTTGCGCTTGGTTACTCATTCTGGCAGCAGCGTCCGCTGTCTGCCAGGATAGCGGGCTTTCTGTAGACGCAACAACCAACTGGGAAAAACAGCGTATACATTCCGTCATTTCACTCGACACCCGGCAGGCCGGCATACAGCTTCCTTCGGGACGCAGTGCCGCGCTTCAGATTCTACAGATGGAATCTCCGGCCCTGCTCAAGGATTCCTTCTTTTCATTACAGATCGACTCCCTGAATCAGCTTGGCCATTACATTGAAAACGGAACCGTCCCTTTATCAGAACTGAATGATCTCGTTGAAAAAAGCACCTGCACTGCGCCCTGGTTCTCCCGTGAGCTTGACCGGATGTCCATGACTCAAACCGTCCCGCTTCCCGGAATTGCCGGGCTCTTTATCCGTCATACCGCAGCCCGACCCGTTCCTGTTCCGCTGGAAAAAATTCCCTCCCGTCCCTTTACCGGTATTATTGTAGATGCACGGGGACTTTTGCCGGTACACGGGGAATACACCCGCGAGACTGTTCGTCCCGCCCTGTTTCCCCGGATATGGGAGACCGACATGGATCTCGTCTATGAAAAAAACATGGTTGATCCCCAGGCAGCCCTTGAACATGGTGTGGTCCATTACACCGCAACAACCAATGAACAAAGCTATCGGAACCGCATCGGAAATGATCCGCTCAGAATTACCGCACGAGCCCTTTTCGGGCGTTCACGGACAGACCCGGTTATATCCCGTGAAGACTACCTGAGAATTGTGTCTATCCCGGAAAACCGCAAGCTTCTTGCGGAAGGCCGGGTCGTCATTCTCTGTGACCGGGATGCCCTGGAAAATTCCCGACTCGGACCGGTGAAAGATCACGATTACTATGTCGTACGGAAGGAAATAGAACGAAAACTTGCCGCGACACCAGTACAAAGCATGGATTTCAGCGACTCATGGCAAGGCCTAAAGCTTACCATGTACGACATCCGCTTTATTGCCGATACTGCGCAGATTCTTGCGTCTGAACGGGGACGTATAGATATCGTGGCAGATGCCCTCCTCCTTGCCGGAGAGAACGCATCCTTCCTTGTGGAAGGCCATACCGCCAATGTTGGGAAACCCGCCGGTGAATTGAATCTTTCCATAGAGAGAGCCCAGAAAATCGGTGAAGAGCTGACCGCCCGGGGAATAGATCCCAACCGTATACGGATTGCAGGATATGGCGGAACACGACCGGTTGCGACCAACACAACTGACGAAGGGCGAGCCTTGAACCGTCGGGTTGAAATTACCATCGAAATGGAACAAAACCGT
>CAZVEL010000032.1:0-1884 GCA_964626305.1 uncultured Treponema sp.
AAAACAATGTTTTTGTTAGCTGTCGACTATGGCATGCTAATAATTATTTCGACTTGGCACCCGAAAAGATTATTTTGGGATAGTTTTTAGAGGTGCCCCTGAATAATAAACTGATCATAACAAATAATCCGGATTGAAAAAATAACACACAACAACCCGAGCCAGAACGAAGCCCTGTTCCGCCGATGAAACAAGTACAACGCGATGAAGTATGCGCCCATTGCGAGAATAGCCCCGAAGGGAAGAATCATAAAAATACGAGTGGAGGCCCATTTAGACGAAATAGCCGAAAACGGCCCAAACGATACCGCCGTTGGAGAAGCAGGAAAGATATCTGAAAAGTTTGACAGATGAAGGACAACCGTAACCTCGGAGAAGCCGGTCCCATCCAGCGGAACAACTACATTATCCCAAAACGGACGTTCCTCACTCGCGTTTCTACCGGGAACACCACACGAATACAGTTCAGCACCATTTACAAAATACCGGACTGCGCTGCTATACCCGGGAAACATAAATGCATAATGGACTGATGGATCCAGATTCCGTACACGAAGAACATATGAACCGAAGTGTTTTGCATCATGAGCATCATCATAATTTGACCAGGACGCGGGGAAAAACTCGAACCGCCCAGCCTGTTCAGGATCCATGTCAGCAGGAACAAACTCACCCGGGAAAAAAGCCCAGCGGGCCGCAAGATCTACGATGCCCAGCGGGGAAGAAAGGGAATACACACCGGAGGCATTCTCCGGATACAGAACGGCCCGGCCATCCGATGTACAGGCAAGCATTACGGAGAGAAGTATGAAAACAGGAAAAAGCGCAAGAGCCCTGTTGCTGTGCATTCCTTCCATTATATTTGAACCTTGAAGCATTTGTCAAAAAAAAGATACAGTACATACATGAAACGCATACACATCATTACCGGAGCCAGTTCCGGACTTGGGGCCGAATACGCCAGACAACTCGCTGTCACACGCCCCGTGGACGAGCTCTGGCTTTTTGCCCGAAGAAGGGAACGCCTTGAAGAACTTGCTGCCGAAATATCAGAAATCGAAAAGTGCCCTCTGGTAAAAGTATTCCCCGCGGACCTTTCCGGTTCCGCCGGAGTTTACGCTGTTACCACGGCCCTCCACGAAGAATCCCTTCACAAAACATCCGAAAATGAACAGCCCACAACTCCCATAGAACTCGTTTCCGACGGTAAGGATGCGATAATCATAGACACTCTGGTGAACAACGCGGGATTCGGGACCTATGGCCCATTCGAAGAAACCCCCGCAGAACGTGAATTGAACATGATAGACCTAAACGTCTACGCCCTGACCGGTATAACTCATGCAGCACTGCCGTATCTCAAAGAAAATTCACGCATCATCAATGTAGCCAGTCTTGCCGCCTTTATCCCTCTGGGAAATTTCGCCGTATACGCCGCGACAAAATCCTACGTACTCAGCTTCAGCTGTGCCCTCGGCGCCGAACTCAAAGACAAAGGAATAACCGTTACCGCCGTCTGCCCCGGCCCTGTTTCCACAGAGTTCGCAGAGGTCGCCTCAAACGGCGCACGGAAAAATGTTGTAGGAGGAAAAGACCCCGGGAAGGTGGTCGCGCACAGCCTCCGCTGCACAGACAGGAAAAGACCCATGGCTATATATGCCATAAAGTGGAAATTCAAGGCTTTTATGAGCAGGTTTGTGGGGAGGGTGTTTTTTGCAAGACATACGTATGTGCATGGCAAACGCCCTCACTGCTACCAAAATTGTTGAAAATCTTTTGGAATACATACCCATTACACAACAAGATGCCGGGCGACCCAGCCGTTGCCCGGCTGACCCTTCAAGGGCACCACACCCGTCCGGAAGCACACAACTGGCGGGTTTT
>CAZVEL010000033.1:0-2822 GCA_964626305.1 uncultured Treponema sp.
GCCCTTCCGCCCCGGGGCGTTTCCCGTCCCGAAGCACGGAAAATCATCTCGGACAAGGCGCTTGCCATCTGCCGCGAGTACAAGGCCGAAGCGCTGATACTCGCAGGATTTCTTACCATAATGTGCGGTGACATCATCTCCGCCTATACCGGAAAAATGATTAATCTCCACCCTGCCCTCCTGCCAAAATTCGGCGGACCCGGTATGTGGGGACATCATGTACACGAGGCGGTTCTTGCTGCGGGAGAGACAGAATCCGGCTGCTCCATTCATCTTGTAGACGCCGGCTGTGATACGGGGGAAGTGCTTATTCAGCGCAGAGTACCGGTTCTTCCGGGAGACAATGCTGAAACACTCGCCAGGCGGATTTACCAGGAAGAACATGTCGCAATAGTAGAAGGAGCGATTGAGCTTTCGAAACGATTACAGGCCTGGACTGCTGCCAATAATGTTGGAAACTGATAACAGGGGGAAAATATGAAAAAACGCGCACTGATCAGCGTATTTTACAAGGATGGAGTGCTTGACCTGGCACGATATCTCACAGGCAAGGGATGGGAGATCCTTTCAACCGGCGGAACCAAACAACACCTTACCGATGCGGGCGTTCCGGTAACCGATGTAACCAGCGTAACCGGCTTTCCCGAGTGTCTCGACGGTCGCGTCAAAACACTTCATCCCAAGATTCACGCAGGGCTTCTCGCCATCCGATCGAACAGCAACCACATGAAAACCATGGAAGAACTTGAAGTGGACACCATCGACCTTGTCTGCGTTAATCTCTATCCTTTCTTTGAAAAGGTTCAAGCCGGTCTTTCCTTCGACGAAACTGTCGAGTTTATTGACATCGGCGGGCCGACCATGCTTCGCTCCGCAGCGAAGAATCACCAGGATGTGCTGGTGCTCACCGAAGCGGGAGATTACGCCGAGGTTATGGAAGCCCTGGACGGAGCAGGGCAGGAGGTTTCATCCATTCCGCTTGATCTTAAGCGACGCCTTGCCGGCAAGGTCTTCAACCTGACAAGCGCCTACGATGCGGCCGTTTCACGGTTCATGCTCGGGGAAGCAGGAAAACCGGTTTCGGAAAAGTCGCCCCGATGGCCACGATACTACACTGTGCCGTACACCCTTTCCCAGTCGCTCCGCTACGGCGAAAACAGCCACCAGCAGGCAGCCCTCTATCTTACCGGAGATGCAACCGGCGCCTTCGGCGGCATGAAGCAGCTCCAGGGGAAGGAACTTTCCTACAACAACATGCGCGATCTCGATATCGCATGGAAAGCCGCCTGTGCCTATGATGCCTTTCTGCAGGCACTTCCGGCGGATTTTCCCGCAAAAGAGGAACTTGACCGGTCCAGACAAGCCGCGCCGGTTATCTGTGTAGCGCTCAAACACAACACTCCCTGTGGTGCCGCCCTGGGAAAAACGGTCCTTGATGCATACCAGCGGGCTCATCTGGTGGACCCCGTTTCCATATTCGGCGGAATCGTTGGCTGTAACAGGAAGATTGATCGCGCCGCCGCCGAGGAAATGATAAAAACATTCCTGGAAGTTGTGGTAGCCCCGGATTTTGACCAGGACGCACTCGATGTCTTCGCGCAAAAAAAGAACCTGCGTCTCATAAAGGCCGATGTACAGCCGAACAGCTTCACCGAATCCCTGAGTGTTGACGGCGGTATTCTCGTACAGGAACGTGACAACCAGCTCTTCTCGGACTGGAAGGTAGTCACCGACAAGAAGCCAAGCCCCGAGCAGGCTGCAGAAATGGCCTTCGGCATGACCATGGCCCTGTTCGTTAAGAGCAATGCCATCGTCATTGTGAAGGACCGTATCGCACTCGGTATTGCCGGTGGTCAGGTAAACCGGATATGGCCCACAGTCCAGTCACTTGAACGGGCAAAGGCCCTGACTGACCAGGGAACTCCCGATCTCTCCGGTACGATCACCAAAACACCGGCGCCGGTTCTCGTGTCGGACGCGTTCTTCCCCTTTGCCGACGTGGTTGAAACGGCGGCAAAATTCGGCGTTACCGCGATTGTACAACCTGGTGGATCCATCCGCGACCAGGAATCGATAGACAAGGCAAACGAACTCGGAATCGCCATGGTCTTCACCGGCGCCCGGCACTTTAAACACTAAACCAGGGTGAGTTAGTCACAGACGGGAAATGTGTTTCTGCATATACTTGAATCATGGAGATGTATATGAAAATCAAAGTATTCAGTCTATTTTCCCTTCTGCTATTCATCCTTGTCGCGTGTACTCCGTCAAAAGCTAAAGCGGATGAACTGGCTACGACTGACAACACACAACAAACAGTTACCGCTGACACCGTTACAGGCAGCCCGGCAGAGCAGCTGGCTGCTCTGGGATTTTATGTATTCCCCGAACCAATACAGCTGCCCGAGTTCAACGTTCCCGGCCTTGAGGGAGGAATGCTCTCAAACACAGATTTCGCCGGGAACGTAACACTGCTTAATTTCTGGGCTACCTGGTGTCCGCCTTGCCGCAAAGAAATGCCTTCAATAGAACGGCTCCATGAAGCCATGAAGGGATCCGATTTTACTATTGTTGCAATCAGTGTTTCCGAAAAAAAGGACACCGTAGAAGACTTCATTGCATCCTCCGGGTATACCTTTCCGGTATATCTCGACGAACGGGGTAATGTGGGGTCCGCGCTTGCGACCCAGGGAATTCCCACAACGTATATTCTTGACAAGGAAGGCTTCGTTATAGCGGGAATTGTGGGCTCATTCGAATATGACAATGCAACACTGATCGCCCTGTTTCAGGAGATGGCCAAATGATGGGCCAACTTCCTT
>CAZVEL010000034.1:0-2304 GCA_964626305.1 uncultured Treponema sp.
TTAAGGGTAAAAAAGGAAAACCCGGTTCTCGACACTGACGTAAACGAAGAAGAGCTTGAATTGCTTATCAGGGATTACAAGGCGCTGTACAAGAAGGAAATCAAAAAACCATTTCCCCAGAAACCCGAGGAACAACTGTGGGGAGCGATCACCGCAGTGTTCGGATCATGGATGGCTGAAAAGGCCATTACCTACCGCAAGGTTGAAAAACTTTATGGAGTAATGGGAACTGCGGTTAACGTGGTTCAGATGGTATACGGAAACAAGGGAGACACTTCAGGAACCGGTGTGTGCTTTACCCGCGACCCCAATACGGGAGAAAATGTATTCTACGGCGATTACCTCGTTAATGCCCAGGGTGAAGACGTGGTTGCCGGAATACGCACTCCCATCAAACTCTCGGATTTTGAAAAAAAGGATCCCAAGGCGTACAAGCAGCTCTGTGATGTACGCAGGATTCTCGAAAAGCATTACAAGGATATGCAGGACCTTGAGTTCACGGTAGAAGAGGGCACGTTGTACATGCTGCAGTGCCGTACCGGAAAACGCTCTCCGGCAGCTGCATTTAAGATTGCCGTTGATCTGGTTAATGAAAAACTTATCAACAAGGAAACTGCCGTTTCCCGCATTAAAACCAGCGACATCGAAGGTATTTTTTATCCGACCATTGACAAGAGTCAGGGGCAGTCAATCAAGAACGCTTTCCTGGTCAAGGGAATCGACGCGGTTCCCGGTGCTGCAACCGGCAAGGTGTGCTTTACCGCTGAACGTGCCGAACTCATGGCGGAACGTGGAGAGGATGTCATTCTTGTCCGCAAGGAAACAAGCCCTGAAGATATCGGCGGCATGCATGCTGCCCGTGGTATTCTCACCGCTACCGGCGGAAAAACCAGTCACGCGGCGGTTGTTGCCCGTGGTTGGGGAAAATGCTGCATCGTCGGCTGTGAAGCGCTCCAGATCGATTATGAAAAGAAGCAGTTCTCGGTAGGAAACAAGACCGTCAAAGAAGGCGACTTCATCACCCTTGATGGATCCCTTGGTGCAGTATACCTGGGAGAACTCAAACTCGTGGCACCCAAGCTTCCGCCTGCCTACAACACGCTCATGAAATGGGCCGATGAACTTCGCACCATCAAGGTCCGGACCAATGCGGATACCCCCCAGGACGCCTCCTACGCACGCAAACTCGGCGCTGAAGGTATCGGACTCTGCCGGACTGAGCATATGTTCTTCGCTTCCGAAGACCGCATTCTGGCAATCCGTGAAATGATTATCGCGGAGAATGTGGACACCCGGAAAAAGGCGCTGGCAAAGCTCCTTCCCATCCAGACCAAAGATTTCCAGGGCATATTCAAGGCCATGGACGGACTCGGGGTTACCATCCGGCTCATCGATCCACCACTTCATGAGTTTGTTCCCCACGATGAAGCGGGACAGAAAGCCCTTGCCAAAGCAGTTGGCGTACCGTTTAATACGGTAAAGCAGCGCATTGAAAAGCTCCATGAATCGAACCCCATGCTCGGCCACCGCGGCTGCCGCCTTGCCATTACCTATCCGGAAATTCTGGAAATGCAGGTTACCGCCATCATGACTGCGGCCTGCCGCATGGCCAAGAAGGGCGTGAAAGTGTTCCCGGAAATCATGATTCCGCTCGTTATCGATTCTACCGAATTTTCCCTGCTCGAAAAACTGACCAGAAATACTGCTGCTGCTGTCATGGCGAAAAATGGTGTGAAGGTCAAATACTTTGTGGGTACCATGATTGAAACACCGCGGGCCGCGCTTCTTGCGGACAAGATTGCCGAAGTTGCGGATTTCTTCTCCTTCGGAACCAATGACCTTACTCAGATGACTCTGGGAATAAGCCGCGACGACGCCGGAAAATTCCTCCTTGACTATGTTGATGAAAACAAGACCGGTATATTCCGCGCGGATCCCTTCCAGAGCCTTGACCAGGAAGGTGTTGGACTTCTCGTTTCATCCGGTATCGAAAAGGGACGCACGACCAAGCCCGCGCTCAAGATCGGTATTTGCGGTGAACACGGTGGAGATTCCGAATCGGTCAAATTCTGCTGCAGGGCAGGGATGGATTATGTTTCGGCCTCACCGTTCCGCGTACCGGTAGCACGTCTCGCCGCAGCCCAGGCCGCGGTTGAAGCAAAAGCCGCCTCTGCTGCGAAAAAAACTGCAGCCAAAAAATCTGCACCAGCGAAGAAGACTACGGCAGAAAAGACCGCTGCCGAAAAGAAAACAACAGCTTCGAAAAACCCCGCCGTTTCCAGAAAACCGGCGGCTAAGAAACCC
>CAZVEL010000035.1:0-4106 GCA_964626305.1 uncultured Treponema sp.
GATAACCCGCCGCATAGCGCCTCCTTCGGGGAACGATGGAAACAGCTTCCCCGAACAGCTATATAGGCAGAATCATGGTGTTTTGGCTTAAAAAAGCTACGTTTTAAGAGAAAAAAACCAACAGAATTGGTAGCAGTAATGATTATAACGGCCCCAACCAACCTTGATTTTCTGATTTTTTTGTGTTATAATCGGCTAACAAACAAGAAAGCAATCAGGCTTGTCAATTTTTCTATCTAATCAACATTGATTTTTCACGTCTTTTTGTTTTTTTACGGAGGAACTATGTCTTTTACCAACAGACAAAAAACTATTGCAGAAACACTCGAAAAGGGTGCCGATATCGAAAAATGGCAGGACTGGAAATGGCAGATTCGCCATTCCATAACCTCGCTCGAGCAGCTTGAGTCCATTGCAGGTCTTGATTTTACCGATGAAGAACGTGCACAATTTGAGGAAACAACCAGCAAATTCCCCATGAGTGTAACCCCCTATTACCTTTCACTCATCAATATTGATGATTTCCGCAATGACCCGGTCTTTCTTCAGGCGATACCCCGCCCGAGCGAACTGGTTATGGCAAAGTATGACATGAGCGATCCGCTCTCCGAGGACAAGGATTCCCCGGCGCCCTATCTTACCCACCGCTATCCCGACCGCGTCCTTTTCCATGTGAGCAACCTTTGCTCCATGTATTGTCGGCACTGTACCCGCAAGCGGAAGGTCGGCGACCGCGACTCCATCCCGAGTTTTGAACAACTCCAGCCGGCAATACAGTATATCCGCGAACATGATGAAATCCGTGACGTCCTGCTTTCAGGCGGCGATCCCCTCATGCTCGACGACGACAAACTGGAACTCCTGTTAAAGACCATTCACGAAATTCCGCACGTTGAAATAATCAGAATCGGCAGCCGCATGCCGGTTGTCCTCCCCTACCGCGTTACGGACAAGCTGGTGGAGATGCTCAAGAAATATCAGCCGATTTTCCTGAATACGCATTTTAACCATCCCCGCGAACTCACCTCGGCATCCCGGCGTGCTCTTGCCCGCCTCGCGGACGGCGGTGTGGTCCTGGGGAACCAGACGGTTCTGGTTGCCGGCGTCAACGACTGCCCACGCATCATCAAACGTCTCTGCCAGAAACTGCTGACGGCCCGGGTACGGCCCTACTACCTTTATCAGTGTGACCTTTCCGAAGGGCTCACCCACTTCCGTACCCCGGTTGGCAAGGGAATTGAAATCATGGAAAGCCTTATCGGACATACCTCCGGTCTCGCGGTGCCCACCTACGTTATTGACGCACCCGGTGGCGGCGGAAAGATTCCGGTTATGCCGAACTATCTCATCTCCTGGTCTACCAACAAGGTAGTTTTGCGGAACTATGAAGGTGTTATTACCACCTACAAGGAACCCGACTCCTATGAACCCACATTCTGTGACCGTAACTGTGCCGACTGTAATCTCCAGCTCAATTTGAGCGACGCAGAAGAACATACCCCCATTGGTATACAGCGACTCCTTTCCGATGAGGACCAGACCATTTCCCTCACGCCGTCCGGTAATGAGCGAATGAACCGGAGATCCTGATGGACTATGACCAAATAGAACAAACGGGCGGCGCGCTTTTCCAGCACGGGAAGGCGAATAACCGCCTGTATCTCATGAAATGGGACGGAAATGAACCCGGGAAACTTCTTGATACCATAAACCGGCTCGTCACCGGGAACGGCTATACGAAGGTATTCGCCAAGGTGCCGGAATCACAGGCGGAGTTCTTCACTGCACAGAACTTTGAAGAGGAAGCCCGGATACCGACATATTATGACAGCGAAGCCTGCATTTTCATGGGTAAATTTGTCGAAGCTGCACGAAAAAAAGTCAGCCCCGACATACAGGAAACCATGGACCGGAACCTTGCCCTTGCCCGGGGAAGAAAGCCGGAAGCAGTACCTTCGCTTGCTGACGGATATACCCTGCGTGAATTGACCAGCGAAGACTGCAACCAGCTTGCCGATCTCTACAAGCTGGTGTTTCAGACCTATCCGTTCCCGGTTCACGATCCAGCCTACCTGGAAGAGACAATGGAAGAACACATTGTATACTTTGGTGTTTTTTCCGGGCAGAAACTCGTTGCCGCGTCTTCCGCAGAAATGGACGAGAAAACCGCCAGTGTGGAGTTTACCGACTTTGCAACAAACCCGGAGTACCGGGGGAATTCCTTTGCGTCAATTCTGCTCGGCGAAATGCAAAAAGCCATGACAGAACGGGGCATCACTACACAGTACACAATTGCCCGTGCGCTTTCAGCCGGTATGAATATCACCTTCGCGAAAGCAGGCTACCACTATGCGGGAACGCTGGTGAACAATACGGATATATCCGGAACAATCGAAAGCATGAACGTGTGGTACCGGTAAAACCGGTTACGCATCTCCCAGAAGCTTGATCCGGTTAAACAGGGACTCAAGCTTCTCACGATGCAGAATGTACCGGTGCCACCGACCGTCGAGCACATCGGTCTGGAACGCTTCGGCGGTAATGTACGGCCGGGTGTTCGGACCGTCGGTCCAGTATACAAGGGCAATACTGTCATTTTCCATTTCAAGCACGGTAATACCATGCTTGCCGGTGGTGCATCCCGCATTGAACAAACAGGGTACCAGGAAAGGACTGTCGCCGTACAAACTCTGCGTTTTCCGCCGTTTCTGACTCATTGCCGAAAGCTCGTCCATTTCCTCACGGAGCATCATGATCTTTTCTTCAATCGCCCGCTTCCGCCGTTTTGACGCGCCATCATATTCGGTGAGCAGGGTCTCTACCGTGAAACGGATATTATCGAACTTAGACAAGGATTCAAAAAGCGGACGATGGGTATGTCCGCTTATACCAAGAATACCGGAACTCCGTACCGCCTGGTACACCCGCCGTTCGGTTAAAAACCGCCGCCGCGAATCGCGAGACACACTGGTGTTGTGTATGGGGAGTGGTTTTAAAAAAAACCGTATAAGAAGCTCGGAAAGCTTGCCGTATTTAACATAACGGTCCGAAGCCTGATGCCCGTGAAAAATGAAGATACGGTCGTTGTTCCGCCTGAGCACAAGACCCGGCAGAAGCTCAAAGGGATATCCGCGTATTCCGAGAAGCGGAAAATCATGGTTCCCGATTATCTTGCGCAGCAACCCTTTTTCGTTAAACGCATACAACAATTCGAAAAGACGTGGCCATGCATGCCGAACTGATTCATACCTGAATTTGTTCACATCTTCCACATCGCCGTTGAGAATCAGCTGATACTTTTTATCAAGATACCACCGGGCAAGTACCGTCTGAACAATCTCACGGTTCCGTGCCATATCATCACGTGAACCGCCATTCCCTACATGAAGATCTCCCATTATTACATAGGGTTTCCCGGGCTTGTACTGTTCATCCGGGCACTCTTCAATGAAACGGGTAAAATAATCAAGAAACTCATTGTCTTTCATTGTCGTCCTTTTCCGGAAGAATTGAGCCTGGCCGGTTTATGGCAGCGTTTCGCGCGGCGCAATCCGTCCCTATATCAAGCGCAGCCTCAATGGAACCCGTTGCCATAAAGGAGTGCAGGAATCCGGCGGAAAATGCGTCGCCGCACCCGATAGTGTTTTGTACCCGGACATCCTGTACCGGTTTTATGTACACTGCCCCGGCCTTTGCCGCAATGGTAGCACGGGTTCCCCGGGTTATCACAAAAATGCTATCGAATTCACGGCTCCGTTCGGCAATCTCCCATTCAAGCTTTTCGTCGTTCATCTGGACCGGACAGGCAAATGTTTCACAGAATTCATTGTCATTTATCTTAATTATTGACGGGACGGCTTCCGCAAGAGTCGCGAGAAGGTCCTTGCCCCGGTAATCCGCCATGAAAAGGACCCCGGCACTCCGTGCAGCTGCCGCTATCCGGGGATAGAGATCCTCCGGCCAGAAAGCAGGACGACTTCCGGCAAGGAGAAGAGCATTCGCATCCTGAAGGGATTCAGCGATTTTTTCCACAAAGATATCGGCATACGAATGATAATCTCCCGCGACCGCATCTTCGTCCACCACGAGTTCGGTAGTTCTCCCCG
>CAZVEL010000036.1:0-4947 GCA_964626305.1 uncultured Treponema sp.
ATACCCTTCATTTCCCGCTACCGGAAAGAACGCCACGGCTCGCTCGACGAAGTACAGGTCCGCGACTCGGACCACCTCTTCAAAAGCTACCATAACCTCGAAACCCGCCGACTCGAAATAGTAAAAGGCATCTTCGCGCAGGGAAAACTGGCCGAACTCCTGTACAACAACGTGATGAACGCTAAAACCCTCACCGAACTCGAAGACCTCGGGGCGCCCTTTAAAAAGAAAAAGAAAACCCGCGGCATGCTCGCTATCGAACGCGGACTCGAACCGCTGGCCGACCTCATGGAAAAAGAAAACGCCGAAGCGGTGAAAAAAGCCGCGGAAGCGTATGTTAAGACTGACGAAGAAAATTCCGAACTCACCGTGGAAAGTGCCAAAGACGCCATCGCCGGCGCCATGGACATCATCGCCGAACGGATCGCGCAAAACCCCGAACACCGCGCAGCCGTCCGCGGTTGGTATATGAAAAGCGGCAAGGTCGTGGTTACCGGTGTGGGCGACGAAAACGCGCAAAAAACCAGCGTGTACCAGATGTACTGGGACTACAGCGAACCCGTGAACCAGATTAAACCCCACCGCGTCCTCGCCATCAACCGCGGAGAACGCGAAGGCATACTCGACGTCAAGATTGACGTTGACGCCGAAGAAGCCATCGAAATTATCGCCCGGGAGTACGCGATCGCGAACGACTACCACCGCGACGGCATAACTGACGGTGTGATCCGCCTCCTGTCCCCCGCAGTTGTGCGCGAAATCCGCTCGGACCTTTCCGATGCAGCGGACGATCACGGTATTTCCGTATTCAGCGAAAACTTGCGGAACCTCCTCATGCAGCAGCCCATCAAGGGAACCCGTATCCTCGGAGTTGACCCCGGAATCCGCACCGGCACCAAGTGCGCGGCGCTCGACGAAACCGGAAAATATCTGGGCAACTTCATGATCTACCAGCACAAACCGGCAGAAGCCGCCACTGCGATTCTCCGTGCCATCAAGGACTACAACATCCAGCTCGTCGCGATCGGAAACGGAACCGGCAGCCATGAGGTGCAGGAAGTGGTCGCCGCCGTTATCAACGAGCATTGCAAGGACGTCATGTACACGGTGGTTGACGAAGACGGCGCTTCTGTCTACTCCGCGAGCGACGTGGCGCGCGAAGAATTCCCCGAGCTCGACCTCACCATCCGCGGCGCCATCTCTATCGGCCGCCGCCTCCAGGATCCCCTTGCCGAACTCGTCAAGATTGATCCCAAGTCCATCGGCGTAGGCCTCTATCAGCACGACGTAAACCAGAAAAAACTCTCTGAAATGCTCGATGAAGTAGTTGGCTCGGTGGTCAACAACGTCGGGGTGAATCTTAATACCGCGAGTTTTTCGATTCTCAAATACGTGTCCGGTATCAACGGGCCGCTTGCCAAGAAAATCGTGGCGTACCGTGAAACCGGCGGCAAGATTACGAGCCGGGAGGCGCTCATGAAGGTTCCCGGCATGGGACCGAAGAGCTTTGAACAGTGTGCCGGCTTCCTCAAGATTCCGGAAAGCGGCGACCCGCTCGACAACAGCTGGGTGCACCCGGAAAACTATGACGCCGCCCGCGTGGTCTACGAACTCGTGCAGCAAAAAAGTGAAGTGACCGGCGACGTGCGGAGTACACTCAAGGCACGCTACGAGCTCGGCGACCAGACTATCAACGATATTATTGAAGAACTCAAAAAGCCGAACCGCGACCCGCGTGAAGATTTCCCCAAGCCCATCATGCAGCAGGGGGTCCTGACCTTTGAGGATCTCAAGGAAGGCATGACGGTGACCGGCAAGATTAAAAACGTTGTGGATTTCGGTGCCTTTGTGGACATCGGTATCAAGGAAACCGCGCTTCTCCATCTTTCGGAAATGAGCGACCAGTACGTCCGCGACCCCATGGATGTAGTCAAGGTGGGCGACGTAAAAGAATGCCGCATCATTGGCCTCGACTACGACCGCCGCCGCATCAGCCTTTCCTGCAAAAGCGAATCTTCCGCACGGCCTGCCGCGTCTTCCGGTTCAGGGGCCCCGCGCAAGGTGGTGGTACGCGCAGGAGGGGCATCGGGCGGTAAACCGGCCGGCGCTTCCTCCAGTGGACGCGGCGCTACCGGTAATCGTGGTTCATCCGGCGGCCGCGGCTCGTTCGGCGGGTCCCGGGACGACGACGGCATGACCTACAATCCCTTCGCCGAGCTTCTCAAAGGAAAAAAATGAGCGGCACCGGCGCATGGGGCGGAAAGTCCTGGCAGGATCTTCTCCGGGACGGCCTTGCCGCCCTGGAAATCCCTGCAGCAGATACCGTCCTTAACGGTATCCGCGTCCGCGGAGCAGCGTCGCTCGAAGGCCGCCTCTCCCGCTACATGGATGAACTCGAACTTTTTAATCGGGTGTTCGACCTTGTTGGCGCCGATTCCCGGGAAGGCCTCGTTGTCCGGCACATTCTGGACAGCCTGTCTCCCTGGAAAGCGCTGCTACCGTTTTTATCCGGCAGCCCCGCTGCCCATATTGCCGACGCAGGGACCGGAGCCGGTCTTCCCGGTATCCCGCTTTCCCTGCTTTTCCCCGACATTCCGGTAACGCTCATTGAACGTATGAGCCGTCGGTGCTCCTTTCTGCAGAATTTTTGCGCGCTGTTGTCCCTTGATAATGCCACAGTACTGGAGTCTTCCATTGAACAGGCAGCGGAAGGAGCGTATTCACTCGTTGTATTCCGCGCATTTCGCCCTTTGGATAGAAAAATGTACCAATCGCTCGACCGGCTTCTTGCCGGGAACGGACATCTTGCCGCGTGGAAGGGAAAAAAAGAAAAGATAGACGAAGAGATGCGTCAGATTTCCGGTATTACCGGAGCCTGGGATGCGATTCCGGTGACGGTTCCCTTTCTGGATGATCGTGAGCGGCACCTGATAACCATCGCCCGCCCGGTAAAGTAAAGAAAAGTTTTCAACAATTTTGGTAGCAGTACCTACAGCTTTCTCAGAGGCGTACCCGAATCCACCGAATTCAGAATATTATTCAGCCGCTCCTTGTCGTAGAGATCGAGTGGTCGGCCTTCGGCAAAGCGGCGCGATTCCTCGGAAAAAATTCCCGCGGAAAGACAGATACCCTGACCTGCCTTGAGGTCCTTGATACGGCCGTGAAAGTCGCGTAACAGAAGTTCTCCCACGGCGCCTTGTGACCGGAAAAACCGGAACAGAACCATGTCGGACCACTTTGGCGTATCGATTTCCGCGACAATATCGGAGTAGTCGGCAAACACAGAAATATCGGTGATTTTCACCTTCGCGCCGGGAAAAAACTGGATGACAATCTTGCGGCACAGGGAAATGAACTCGCTTTGGACGACAAGGAGATATACCTGTAAGTTCTTGTTCTGATTAAGTTCCTGATACCGGACGATGAGACTCGGAGTGTCTTTGTATCCGGGTTTTTCCCGCTGGAGATCCTTGAGGACCATAAGCGCCCGGGGAATGTCCTGTGTTTTTATCAGGGTTACCGCAAGTTTGTAGCGAAGTTCGTTTGCTATGTCCTGGGGTATGTTTTCATGTTTCAGGCCGATGTCAAAATCAGCAACTGCCTTGTCGTGCTGGTTGGTTGATGAATGAATCATGCCCGAATAGAGGGCAGACTGGGGGCCGAGTGCCGGATCGGGACGAAGATGCGTAAAAATTTTCAATGCACGCTCGGTCGCACCCGATTCATAGAGACATTCGGCCATGGCGAAGAGGACTTCCTTGTCATCGGGCTGCAGGTCTATGGCTTTTTTCAGATAATTAAGTGCTTCCCGGTACCGGTGCGCCTTGTGCAGGCTGAAGCCCATGTAGCGCAAGGCAAGCACGTTCTCTGCTTCCACCAGGAGTGATTGCCGGAGGTAGGGGATGGCTTTTTCATAATCTTTCTGGAGATAGCAGATATAGCCCAGATTGTAGTTCACTTCAAAGTGGTTCGGTTGCAACTTGCGTGCCTGAATGAAGGCTTTGACTGCTTCCTGGATATGGTTTGTTTTTACCGCGGAAACACCGAGGCGAAGGGCACATTCAAATTCGTCAATTTTTGGATAGCTGGGTGCAAGATTAATGAGTACTTCATAGGCTGCATATGCTTTATCCCATGTCTGCTCGAGATAATGGAGATTCCCCATTGCGGACAACCCGTCGGGATCACGTGGGTTCTGTGAAAGACGTTTTGTTGCTTCCCGGATGATAGTACCGCGGTCCTTGGTTTTCTTTTTTTTTGGTGCTTTTTTGTCATTTTTTCTTCCGACAAAGCTCAGCAGCAGGAGTACAAGGGATACAGTAATGATGACAGAAACCACAGTTATACTTGTATTCATATTACTCCATTATGATGCCACAAACTTTCGCTGTCAACAATCCGCGTTGACAAGATCAGTGCATGCATACTACAGTTATAAGACACTATTGATAAAAGAGGTATGCACTATGAGCGCGGCCTGGATTGGTATTAAACTGGCTGACAGCAAATTTTTCCCGATAATGGAAGAGGGTGCTCCCGTCAGCAAGGTCCTTGAACTGACGACAGTGCGTGACGATCAAGCCAGTGTTCAGATCAATCTTTTCAGAAGTGAAGATTCTTCCATAGATACAGCGGCCTATGTCGGCACGCTTATTATTGAAGATATCGCCGGGAAAAAAGCCGGCGAACCGACTATTGAACTGACGCTCGCGCTGGATGAAGAAAACGAGCTCTCCGCAGAGGCGGTTGATCTTGAATCCGGATCGCGTCAGGCGCTTTCAGTGTCCCTTGAAACACTCAGTTCCGAAGAACAGCTCGGCCTGCCTGATTTTGATCTTACCCCCATTAATACAACCCTCAGTCTCGGCGATGATCCTGATCACCGGAATCTGGTGCTGGATTCGGAGATACCGGGAAACGCACCGGAAGGATTGTATGAAATGACAA
>CAZVEL010000037.1:0-2158 GCA_964626305.1 uncultured Treponema sp.
GAGGATACATTATGGAAACAAAACGACTTGGTAATTCCGATATGGACATAACCCGGATCGGACTGGGGACCTGGGCAATCGGTGGGAAATGGCGCTGGGGCTGGGGAGAACAAGATGACACAAATTCTATTAAAACCATACGCGAAGCGATTGATCATGGAATTAACTGGATAGATACCGCCGCGGTATACGGTTTGGGTCATTCCGAAGAAATGGTCGGTAAAGCCCTCCGTGAAATGAAACAAAAACCGTATGTTTTTACCAAAGGCACCAAGGTCTGGGATTCCAACGGTACTGTTTCGGAAAGCATGAAGGCAGAATCGCTCAGAAAGGAAGTTGAGTCGAGCCTCGCCCGGCTTGGCGTCGATGTAATCGACCTCTACCAGATTCACTGGCCCATTCCTGAAGAGCAAATAGAGGAAGGCTGGGAAACACTTGCAAAACTCAAAGATGAAGGAAAAATCCGGTACATCGGGGTATCAAATTTTTCGGTTGAACAGCTTCAACGCGCAGAAAAAATTGCACCCGTAACCTCGCTCCAGCCGCCGTACAACCTGATCCGGCAGGATGTCGCGGAGGATATTCTTCCCTACTGTGAAAAACAGAATATCGGTGTGATTGTCTATTCGCCCATGGCATCAGGGCTTCTTTCAGGCAAAATGAGTCGTGAACGGGTTGCATCCATGGATCCCACCGACTGGAGAAAGACAAATCCCGACTTTACCGAGCCGAACATTACCCGGAATCTTGCACTCCAGAAGCTTCTCACGGAAATAGGCGCGCAGCACGGCGTTACAGCCGGAGAAGTCGCCATTGCCTGGACACTGAAAAACCCGGCCGTTACCGGCGCAATCGTCGGCATGCGGAAGCCCGGGCAGATTGACGGTGTTATCCGGGCGGGAGAATTGCCCCTTTCCGCGGAGGATGTGCAGAAAATCGAATCTTTTTTGTCCACACGGTAGTTGGTGCAGCATGGGGTGCGGTATACCTGCACCCCGGCGTTATGCCTGCACCCCAGCGGAGGGTAAACCGGCCGCGGACACTGTTCTACCCCACCGCGCCGACAGCTGTACGGACAAGCCAGGCAAGGTATCCGCCATACAGGAGCAGGAGCACAATACCTTCGATACGGTTTATCCGCCCCTGCCGACCACGGAATCCGTAGCCGAATACAAACAGCGAGACCGTCAGCGCAAGCATGATCGGCATGTCACGGGTCAATATTTCCAAGTCAACGGCATAGGGTTTTATCAGTCCGGAAATACCCACCACGGCAAGGGTATTGAACATATTGGAACCAAGCACATTGCCCAGCGCCATGTCGTGTTCACCACGTCGTGCGGCGGCAACCGACGAGGCAAGCTCCGGCAGTGATGTACCCACAGCCACAATGGTTAGTCCAATAATTACATCGCTTACGCCAAAGATATGCGCAATAGTCACCGCTCCCCACACAAGGATCCGTGAACTGGTAATGAGCAGTACGAGTCCGGTAACAAGCCAGAACAGGGACCATTTGAATGGAAGAGACGTTTGCGCTGCTTCCAGGGCTATTTCCTGTGTCAGGGGATCGGATGGATTCCGTGTTCCCTGATACACGGTCCATCCCATGAGCATAGCAAATACAACAATCAATATGAATGAATCAATTCTGGATATGGTGAGATCCATTATGAGGAGCAGAGAGAGGACCAATATACCGGTGAGCATGGGCAGTTCTTTTTTTAACACCGATGAGTGCACTATAACAGGACTTAATAGTGCGGTTACTCCGAGAATGAGCGCGATATTCGCTATATTGGAGCCATATGCGTTTCCAAGCGCAATCCCCGGGCTCCCTTCGAGCGCGGACAGTGCTGAAACCAGCATTTCCGGAGCAGATGTTCCGAAACCGATAACAATTATGCCTATTAAAAGCGGTTTCATGCCAAGATGACGTGCCAGAGCCGCGGCACCCAAAACGAATCGATCCGCACTCCACACGAGCAGCGCAAGCCCAGCAAGCAACGCAACAATCGCTAGCAACATAGTTCAATACCCCTTATCATGGGCATAGTATACACAGTATTATTGTGGTTATTATATACTGCTGCCAATTCTGTTGGTTTTTTTTCTCTTTTCTTTTCACTTTTCCAGCCAATAACCCATGATTCTGCCT
>CAZVEL010000038.1:0-1884 GCA_964626305.1 uncultured Treponema sp.
TGCACTGGTGAGTTATTTTTCCTCGTCCGCGGAGGCGGGTTCTACTCCCTTTGCGCTCCCGGTCATTTCGGTGCTCCTTCCGGTGGGTATATCATTCTATACCTTCAAGGGTATGAGTTATGTGTTCGATGTATACCTGTGTAAAATGCCGCCGGTTAAAAGCTTTGCCGACATCATGCTCTACATATCATTTTTCCCTCAGCTTGCATCCGGTCCCATTGTTCATGCGAACGAATTTCTTCCGCAGATTGAACCGGCTGTTGCCGCAGGAATTGAGCCGGGATCACGTCCAATCCGGTTCGACCGGGCTTCGGCACTCATTGTCTCCGGACTTTTCAAGAAGATGGTCGCGGCGAATTTTATTTCAACCCTGCTCGTTGATCCGGTCCTTGCCGATCCGGCCCTGTTCAATACCCTCGAAGTCTTTCTCGCTACGGTGGGATATTCCGCCGTTATCTATGCGGATTTTTCCGGATACAGTGACATGGCTATCGGCATCGCGCTCCTGTTGGGCTTCTCCACACCGGATAACTTTAATCGTCCGTACATTTCATTTTCCATTACGGATTTCTGGCGGCGATGGCATATTACGTTTTCTTCCTGGCTCAGGGATTATCTCTATTTTGCGTTCGGAGGTTCACGATTCGGTAAGGCACGTACCGTGTTTGCCCTTGTTGCTACCATGATTCTGGGTGGACTCTGGCATGGGGCTTCCCTGACATTTGTTGTATGGGGCTTTATGCAGGGGATCGGACTTGCTGTTGAACGATTTCTAGGGTATGGCCGCACGCGAAGCAACACACACTGGAAAGCCGCGTTGCAGATAACCGGAACCTTCCTTTTTGTTACTTTGAGCTGGATGGTGTTTCGTGCCCCCGGACTGGAATATCTTTCCACCCTGTTTGCATCGTTCGGGAACATTTCCGTTCCTTTGTCGGTATCCCTTCCAGTACCGGTTTTTTTGACCATTCTTGTTATTGCGGTTCAGTTTGTTCCACACTCCTTCCGAAAAAGAAGCATGGCGTGCTGGACTGCGGTACCATCTGTTGGGAAGGGTCTTGTGATAGGTTTGTTTTTCGCTTTTCTTTCCGTGATCGGCATGTCCGGCATAGCTCCTTTTATTTATTTTCAGTTCTAGGAGGATGACAAAGCGATAATGCATTTTCGGGGAAACCGTTATAACAGTCCCAACCACGTTTTGCTGGCAACCGTTGTGGCCCTTGTTGTCGCATCGGTTTTCTGTGCCAGATCCTTGTGGATACCCGCTTCCCGGATTGAAAACCTGCATATACGTGCGGTAGTACTTTCAGTAACCGAAGCAGTTGCCGCACATGCTTCCATAACCGGACTCGATACCCCGGTCCCCCGTCTTCGTGCTGTTTTTCTGGATCGTACCGGCCTTTCTGAACACAGTTCCTGGGACAGCCGCTATTTTAACCGGCGGGATTCTGCCCGAAAACTGAAGGAGAAACCATCCCCGGAGCCGACGGAAGGTATACCCGACTCACCAGTTGATGAAAACATGAAGCGGCCGGATCCGCCAACAATTCCGCGTGAAGAAGAAATTACTGCTGAAGCGGCAGAAGCGACCCCGACGGCCGTACCCGACGAATCCTCGGAAGTGAATCCTGGCCGTTCCCGTATTTATTCCCGTGAGAATCCACTTTCTGTGTACTTTTTTGGTGATTCCCAGGTATTCAGTCTTGGTTCCGGTCTGTCCCGTCTTGCCGGAAAAGACTCGGCAATTGATGTCGATTTTCTGGCCATTCATTCATCCGGGTTTGTACGGGACGATTTTTATGACTGGCCGCGGAAACTTTCGGACACCCTCACGGAAAAAGATTATGCCGCTGTTGTTATCATGCTTGGCATGAATGATTACCA
>CAZVEL010000039.1:0-4919 GCA_964626305.1 uncultured Treponema sp.
GGAACTTTTCGGACCGCTCATTCCGGTGCTTGAATGGGATTCGGAAGAAGACCTTGTTGCCGGGCTTCTGGATCAACCACGCCCGCTCGCATTGTACATATTTACCCGCAACCGGGCTTTCAGCGACAAACTCATGCACCTCATCCCCTTCGGAGGCGGCTGCATTAACGACACAGTAATGCACGTTGCATCCCACACCCTTCCCTTCGGCGGAAGCGGAACAAGTGGCATGGGTGCGTATCACGGAAAGGCAAGCATCAAGACCTTTACACGGGAGAAGTCTGTGGTTGAAAAGGGCTTCATGGTGGATGTTCCGCTGCGGTATGCGCCATTTGCCGGGAAATACCGCAGGTATCGGAGGTTTTTATAGACTGCTGCCAATATTGTTGGAAAATTTTCCCTCAGCAGCAGGCCCAGCCCTTGCGGTCTATACCTTCTACCCAGCGTTGAGCCCAGAGCCGGGCGCCCTGCAGGTCATGATCCTTCCAGTTTCCGCACATTACGGGGTCAACACCGGGAACTTCTTCCGAATCGGGCCATGCGGCAACCTTTGCCAGCACGGTACGGAGTTTTTCCGCGATAAAAGCCTCTTCCGGGGTACCGAACACGGCCAGATAAAATCCTGTCCGGCAGCCCATAGGAGAAAGATCAATCACACCTTCGAGTTCATCGCGGATATATTCCGCCATGAGGTGCTCCAGTGTATGCATGGCCCCGGTGGTCATCACTTCCCCGTTCGGCTGACAAAACCGGACATCAAATTTTGTTACAATATCTCCTGCCGGCCCTGATTTTTCACCAGCGAGCCGGACATAGGGAGCCTTGACTTTAGTATGGTCAAGGCTGAAACTCTCAACATTTCTTGCTTCTTTCATCTGGGGCCTCCTTGGGCATGATTAGCGAAATTATTGCTGCAGCAAAACCTGTTGGTACTGCTGCCAATATTGTTGGCTATTTTTCCATAATGGAGAGCATCTCAACGATCAACAGGGCGCTCAGTCCGGATACCTTTTCGGAATATTCATCATATGTGGAATCTGCGGAGCTATCCGCAAGATCACTGATGCTTCTAAGTATTAAAAAGGGAATACCAAAGGTTGTGCATACCTGGGCTATTGCCGCACCTTCCATTTCCACACATGCGGGAAAAAAACGCTCCACAATCTCCGACCGCAGGGAATTCTCGGCAACAAAAACATCACCGGTGGCAATACGGCCTTCATACAAAGAAGGAGTCGGTGCTCCTTCGGGAAAACTGGCAAGAACCTGCACAAAACCCTTTTTTGCGATTTCACGAAGTTCGGAGTCCGCGACAAAAAAGGGCGAATTAAATCCGGGGATACAGGCCGGTTCGTAACCGAACGGTGTCACATTGAAATCGTGTTGAACGGCTTCTGTTGAAAGTACAATATCAAAGAGGGATAACCGACTATCGAGACCGCCAGCGGCTCCGGTATTTATAATACGTTTTACCCCGAATTCTGAAATCAGTATCTGGGAGCACATGGCAGCGTGCACCTTGCCCACACCACAACGGCACACAACAACGGGCTGACTCCGGATTTCACCCTCAAAAAAATCCATGCTTCCTCGGCGTACTTCCGTTACTTTTTTTCCTGAATGGTGTAGTTCCTGCAGCAAAAATTGAATTTCTTCCGGCAGCGCGCCGATTATACCCGTTTTCATGGTGCCTCCAGTTATCCGGCAGTATATGTCCTTTATCCTATATATTCCTGAACATCGTCAATGAGCCTGGCCAGATCATCCCGAACACCGGGATAAACCGCTTCAGCTGCGTCATCCTTTTCGTGAAGAATAGCCTGTTCCAGTTCCCGGAAACGGGCTGACAATTCTGTTCCCCCGATATTTGCCACAGCGCTGATGAGCGAATGGGCTGCGGTACGGTACGCGGCCCGGTCATTACCGGCATGGGTGTTTTCCAGGGCATCAAGCAGTTTCGGCGCGGATCGGGCAAATACTTTCAGAATGATACCAAGATTTTTTTCAGAACCAGTATATTCGACCGCCTTTTCCCGGTCCAGGGAGGGGATCCAGGCAGCAGCTTCCGCGGGGGTCGAATCTGTCGAGGGGGAAACGGGCCTCGCAGCTTCCGCGGGATTCAATCCTCCCGCTGATCCGGCAGAGGATACCGCGGTCTGATCGCTGTCTTCTATCAGCTCATCGAAGGGCAGTTCCTGTTCCAGGGTTGCCTCCGGGGCCGCGGGTTTTGACTTGATCCATTTTTGCATGCAGGCAACGAAAAGGCTGAATTCGATCGGTTTATGGAGGGTATCGGAGATGCCGGCGGCACGGTACAGGTTGGCATGTTCTCCGGAAGTATTGGCGGTGAGCATGATGACCGGTACGTCTTCATATCCATTCTGTCCGCGGAGGCGCCGTACAGTTTCGACTCCATTCATTTCCGGCATGACATGATCCATGAGGACGAGATCATACATGTTTTCGCTGATTTTCTCGAGCGCTTCAAAGCCACTTGCGGCCTCGTCAACCTGGATGTCGAATGTTCGTAAAAATCCTTCTGCCACTTTTCTGTTTATCGCATTGTCGTCCACCACGAGAACATGTGCATTCTCGGCATGGAAGTATTGCGGGCTGATTCCAAGCGTGTTGAGCATGGGGACACTGGTACTAAAATCCACATATTCATCCTGCACAAACGAGGCAAATCCGGAAATCAGCAATGGTTTGAAAAGAAAGCTGACACCGGGATCTTTACCCCGTCCAATAAAATCAGAGAGGGAAAGCAGGGCCAGCCAGCGTACGTGCGGATGTTGTTTGACAAGAGGAAGTATTCCATTATAGGCGGCGGCATATTCGAATATCACATGAGTCCAGGGGAAAGATGACCCCGAAACAGTTCTTGTAAACGAAAGTGAATCACTGCAAACGTCAAATTGTATGCCGGCCCGTTCAGCCATGAGCGTAATGGATTTTCGTGCGGCGGGATCCCGGTCATAAACGAGCAATTGCACCGCTTTATCACCGGGAAAATTCGCAACTGGCCTGCTGTCCGGAACAACGTCCTGCGGAAACATTGCCGTAAAGGTTGAGCCTTTTCCGGTATCGCTTTCAAGGGTGAGTGTTCCACCCATAAGATTTACCAGTCCCCGGCAAATAGCGAGCCCGAGTCCACTCCCCTCCACGGGATGGCCCATGGAGTTATCCACACGACTGAATTCCTTGAAGAGTTCCGCCTGTTTGCTTTTTGGAATACCGATCCCAGTATCCTTAACAGTAATGCAAAGCATGGCCGTTTCCCCTATCATGGACGTGGATAAGCCCAGATCAACGCCGCCTTCGCCGGTAAACTTCACGGCATTCCCCAGAAGGTTTATTAGCAGTTGTTTTATCCGGATACTATCTCCAACAAGAATCGAGGGTACATCAGGTTCAATGGTAACCGTAAATGAGAGCTCTTTTTCGTTCATACGTACGCTTATCAGATTGACGACATCCTGCACAAGATCCAGAACCTTGTATGGTGCGTTCGTCAGGTTCATTTTTTTTGCTTCGATTCGCGAAAAATCAAGAATGTCATTTATTACTGAAAGAAGCATCGTTGCCGATGATCGTACCTGGGCCACATAGTTTCTCTGAAGAGACGTCAGTGATGTTCGGGAAAGCAGCTCGTTTATTCCTAGCACAGCATTCATGGGCGTACGCAGTTCATGGGTCATATTGGCGAGGAAAGCGGATTTTGCCCGCATGGCTGTTTCAGCCTGTTCACGGGCGGTTACCAGTGCCGTGGTGTTCGTAGCGATGCTGAGAAATCCGAAATTCTCATTTTGATAATTCAGTTCATTAATCCGGTAGTTGAGAACAGTAGTCCCCTCAGAACTTTCAAGATGCAGAGTCTGTGGGCCGCTTTGTACCTCGGCAAGGCTGTCCCCGAAAAAAAGCTTTGCATACTTTTCACGATTATCTCCGGTGTTTTCAAAAAGCTGTTGCCACGGACGATGTACCAGCGATCTCCAGGAGTCAAAGCCCAGGGCTTCTACCAGTGTGCGCGATACATACTCGATGTACCCGCTCGGATTGACGATCGTGATTATATCTGTTGTTGAATCCATAAGAGATTCCAGGATTGCTCTGGGTTTTATTTCATCGGTTATGTCAAACAGGGTCAGAATATATCCGAACGTCCAGGCCGCAGCCCGGATTACCCGTAAGTCTGCCTGCTGCCATCGGATACCGGTTTCCGGGTTTTCAATCTTGACTGTCTCGCGGATCGGTATGTCAGAGACGATCAACCGTTCAAGCATACGCTCGGTAGCTTCCACATTAACGGTCTTTAATTCACGCAGGGAGTGTCCGGTCATGGCCCGCCAGGAAGAAAAACCGTTTTCGCGGGCAACCAAATCGCTGGCAAAGAGAATACGCAAATCCCGATCAAACACGAGCACGGTTCCGGGGATGGAAACCATGAGTGCGTCAAGAATATTCTTTTGTGCGTACAAGTTAGTTACATCATTGAGAAAAAAAGCCTTGGAAATGAGCGTTGTGCCATTGTACACCGGCTTCCCACGAACGGAAATCCATTCATCCCCGCCGGTTCCGAGCCGGGCGACAGGAAATACTTCTTCTAACGATGAGCCTTCGGCAAGGGTCTGTGTCCAACGTTTCATGAGAAGCAACAGAACGGGGTCGGTTATCAGTTTGAAGATTGACGTTCCGGTAATCCCGGCGGACTTTTCATGCCCCAGATACGCACAAGCACGCGCGCTGATTCTCTGGACACAGTTATCACAATCAAGAAAAATGACCATCGTCGGGGTCATTTCCATCATCAGTTCCGCGCCAATCATATCTGCGGTATATTTTTGCTCATCCGGATAGGAATCCATAGGGAAAATAGTATACCATTTTATAAATTTTATATCAATTTTTATACACCTTTT
>CAZVEL010000040.1:0-3912 GCA_964626305.1 uncultured Treponema sp.
TTCTGGCATAAGGTGCTTTATGACCTTGGCCTCGTAAACACCCCGGAACCCTTCCAGCGACTGATAAATCAGGGCATGATCACGAGTTACGCCTATCAACGCAAGAACAAAACTCTGGTTCCCATGGACGAAGTACGGGAAGTTCCCGGAAAACCCGGCCAGTTTGAAGAAACGGCGACCGGTGAAAAAGTGGAACGGGTTACCGCCAAGATGTCCAAGAGTCTCAAGAATGTCATCAATCCCGACGACGTGATCCGGGAATATGGAGCCGACTCCTGCCGCATGTACGAAATGTTCATGGGTCCGCTCGAAGTATCAAAACCCTGGAATACCCAGGGGCTCGTAGGCATAAGCCGCTTTTTGGAAAAAGTATGGAGTCTTTCTGAACGGCCCATGACCGGCGCGGTATCCGATTCATTGGATGATACCACTACTCAGCAGGCTGAACAGATTACCCGTATCCTGCACAAGACCATCAAAAAGGTTACGGACGATACCGCCAGCCTCAACTTTAATACCGCCATAAGCCAGATGATGATCTTCATCAACGAACTGTCCAAATCCGAATCCATCCCGAAAGCGGTCTGGGCAGCTTTTGTAAAACTCATTGCTCCGTACGCGCCCCACCTTGGCGAGGAACTCTGGGAACGCCTGGGTAGTACCAACACCATCTCATATGAATCATGGCCAAGCGCAAACCCGGTATTCTGCATCGACGATACCTGTACTATTGTCGTACAGGTAAACGGCAAGCTCCGGGACAAATTCGAGTCACCACTTGACGCGCCCAAAGACGAGCTTGAAAAAAAAGCACTTGCAACCGATGGCGCGGTGCGCTTCATGGACGGAAAACCGGCAAAAAAAGTTATCGTTGTGCCGAACAAGCTCGTTAATATAGTAGTATAAGCTTCCGATCCTGAGGAGTAGTTATTGAAGACGCACGAATCCCGCGAAACAGTACTGGCGGAAACACCGGTGCTGCGCGCTATTTTCATTATGGCCGTTCCCGTCATACTCGGCATGCTGGTACAGGTATTCTACAACATGGCCGACACCTTCTTTATCGGAAGGCTCAACGACGTTCATCAGCTTGCCGCGTCCGGCATCAGCTTTCCCTTCTTCATGATCATGATGTCGTTCGGCACGGTCATCGGTGTGGGAACTTCATCGCTGGTTTCCCGGTATCTCGGCATGCAAAAACGACCGGAAGCGGGAGAGGTTGTTTCACTTTCAATTGTTCTCAACATTATTGTCGCCCTTGCGTTGACTCCGCTTTTTCTAATCTTTCTTGACCCCATCCTGAACATTCTCGGCGCACGTAATGAAACAATAGTTCATACTCGAAGCTATTTGTTCCCGCTCATTTGCAGTTCGGTCATAATAATCAGCAACTTTTCGCTGGGCAATGTTGTCCGGGCTGAAGGCGCTGCTTTTCACGCAATGACCGGACAGATACTCGGAACAGTTACCAACATCATTCTTGATCCTGTCATGATTTTCGGAATGGATATGGAGATAGCCGGAGCAGCCTGGGCAACGGTAATCGGGAACCTCGTCAGTGTAAGCTACTATCTCCACTGTTACAGCGGCAAATCGCTCTTGGATATCGGTTTTACACGGCGCATATTCAACCCGCGCTATTTGAACGGGATTCTCTCGATCGGCATACCCTCCGGACTGAATCACGTATTCATTTCGATAGCGATAATCGTAACCAATAATCTTGCTGCAGCGTACGGAGCGGCAGTGTTGGCTGCTATGGGAATTGCCCACAGGGTAAACAGTCTTGCCATACTTTTCCTGGTCGGTCTCGCGGTAGGCTGTCAGCCGCTTGTAGGCTATAATTACGGAGCCAGAAACCGGAAACGGCTTTATCGCATTCTGAAAACCGGCATGGCCCTTTCCGTTACTTCCGGACTGATACTTTCCGCCATATTCTTCTTTTTCAGCCGGTACGCCATCGCTCTATTCAGCCAGAATACCGAAGTTATTCACTATGGAACCCTCATGCTCCGTGCAATGGCCATTGCCGCTCCATTTGTCGGCATAGTCATGATCTGCATGAACAGCCTCCAGGCACTCGGGAAAGCAATTCCGTCGCTTATTCTTTCAAGCGGACGACAAGGCGTTTTTTATATACCACTTCTTTTTCTGCTCAATCATGTTTTCGGACTTATCGGGCTCATTTTCTCCCAGGCCATTGTTGATATCCTCATGAGCGGCACCGCGTCAATCATGCTCTATTATGTACTCAAACACGACACTTACATCACAGGCCAGGAATCCTTGTCGTAACCGGGCTGGATACAGTACACTGTGAAGTAATGAATAAAGAAGAAACACCTTTTCAATATAGTACAAGCGGACGGACCCGCCTGGTTAAAACGGCCGCGATAATCGCACTCGCAGGCAACTTCGTTCTTGCCGCGGCAAAGTTGATTACCGGTATCTACTCCGGAAGCCTGGCTGTCCTTGGAGACGGCATTGATTCTTCAACGGATGTTTTAATCGCCCTCATGGCACTTGCGGTCGCATTTATAATTGACCGACCATCCGATAAAAAGCACCCATGGGGGCACGGCCGGGCGGAAACCGTTGCCACGGTCGTTCTTTCGTTCATCATCATGATAGCCGGATTCCAACTCATTCTCTCCGCCTACCGGACATTGGTTGCAGGAGCAGCAACAGAAATACCGCCAGGAATAACCTTGATTGTTACCGCCTTTTCCATAGTGGGAAAGCTCCTTCTGGCATTGAACCAGTGGCACATCGGCAAGAAAGCCGGTAGTGCCATGATTCTGGCCAATGCGAAAAATATGACATCAGACATACTTATCTCGGGATCCGTTTTTGCTGGTCTGGGGGCCTCGATTCTTTTTCATTTGCCTATTCTTGATCCTGTTATTGCTCTGCTTGTCGGACTCTGGGTAATGAAGACCGCACTCGGCATGTTCATGGAACTGAATCTCGAGCTCATGGATGGTAATGCCGACGACGCCCTGTATCGGGCTCTTTTTGAGGCAGTGAACGGTGTTTCCGGAGCGGGAAACCCTCACCGTGCAAGAATACGAAAAATGGCTTCAGCCTGGGACATAGATCTGGATATTGAAGTAGACGGATCAAAAACAGTCAACGAGGCACATGCGATAGCTTGCCAGGTAGAGAAAGCTATCCGGTACAGAATTGCAGACATCTACGACATCGTAGTACATGTTGAACCTGCCGGACACGGAGAGCACACCGAGCAATACGGGTTATGTGCCAAGGATATTGACTGAGTTCAGGAGTTCTGCCCTGCTTTCCATTGTTTCCATGCATGAATAAACTCTAGCATGTACTGCTGGATGTCCGAGAACCATTCTTTCTGAAAGGCAGTCGCTTCCGGACCAATATACCGGTAATGCCAGCACTCCCAGCGATATCCGGTCACCGCTTCGTAGCCGTCGGGGAAGGAAAGCGACCAGCCAAAACGGGCAGCATTTTCTGCAAGCCATATACCCGCGGCGGTCTTCGCGAAATCGTCGGTAATGGAGCCGAAATCTACGACCGTTCCCAGTTGGTGCTGGCTTGCGCCCGGTGGTGCAGACTCGCGATCCGCGACGTCCTTTCCCAGTTGGCGTACATTACGATCATATAACCCTTCCTGATATTTCCAGCTCCGATAGGTGGACGAAACAACCAGTTTTATTCCATCACGGAGGGCAGCTTTCGCCATACGCTCCAGCTCTTCTTCGATTTCTTTTCGCAGGGAGAGCCCCTCCCTGTTCGGGATGTAGGATCGTCCCCCGGCGACCGGTACCAGATCCGGCGGCACATACGATTCAGGCAACCGGTGCTTCTTGTCCACAAGTACCAACAAATCGTCAGATTCGTTTGCAAGCAACCGCTCAAGTTCGGGAACAAAGCGATCCC
>CAZVEL010000041.1:0-3071 GCA_964626305.1 uncultured Treponema sp.
CTCATCCTGCCGGCGGTACCGAGCAGGGGATTTTGAAAAATCCGGCCGATGTACCGGGACCGTTTGAACTCCGGTGTTCTGGTCACATCGATATCACGAATGAATATGCGTCCTTCGGTCGGAGTGTAGGTCCCGGCAATGGCATTATAGAGGGTTGTCTTTCCGGCGCCATTCGATCCGATAACAGTTACAAAGTCTCCGTCGTGAACGTCGAGTGAAACATTCTTTAGAGCACGGTTTTCATCGGGAGTTCCCGGATTGAAGGTCATGGAGACCTGGTCTATCTTCATCATGCTTTCTTCCCCTTCCGGCTGAACAGGCGGCCGTTACCATATTTGGAAATGATGAGACAGCTGATGATGAGTACACCCGTAATGAATTTGAGGTCGTTGGCGGTGAGCCGGATAAGGTAGCCGTACTGGCGTCCCGCAAACATGATCGCACGGTACAGTATGGATCCCAGAATGACCCGGAGGGTGAGCAGTTCAATTTTGTTAGATCTCAGGAGGAACTCACCGATCATGACCGAGGCGAGACCGGCAACAACCGTACCGGTTCCGGCCCCTACATCGGCAAAGCCCTGATACATGGCCGCCAGAGCCCCCGAGACACCCACAAGCCCGTTGGAAATGCTCACGCCGAGAAGTTTGATAACCTCCGGGTTCATGCCCTGTGAAGTTATCATTTGCTGATTTGATCCGAGTGCGCCCATCGTGATGCCGAAATCGGTGTGAAAAAAAAGATTGGTGATTATAAGGACAATCAGGGTGAACAGGGCGAGGAATAAAAGTATTCCGTATTCACCGGGCATGAATGAAGAGGCATAATCAGAGATTGAGCGGAAAAGGGTGTCCACGCGAAGGAGAGATACATTTGCCCGGTTGCCCATAATTCGCAGGTTAATCGAATGGAGCATGGTCATGGTAAGGATACCGGCGAGAAGACCGGGAATTTTTAGTTTTGAGTGAATAACGGCGGTTACCGCACCGGCAATACCTCCCGCGGTGAAGGCTGCCACAATAGCAAAGAATGGATTGACTCCAGCGGTAAGCAACATCGCCATGACCGCCGATCCGAGCGGGAAGGACCCGTCCACCGTAAGATCTGCGAAGTCAAGCACGCGGAAGGTTATAAAAACGCCGAGGACCATGATACCGAATACCAGGCCCTCGATTACTATGCCCTGTATCATGGGCATCAGTGTATACGTTTTTTACTGCGTGGTCAATTTACCGTTTTCTATAATCTTGTTTGCGTTCTCGAGAACATCCTCAGGAATGGTGATCCCGCACTTCTTTGCCGCATCAAGATCTATGAGGAGATCCTGCTCAGACGGATCGGTGAGAAATTTGGTAGGCATTGAGTCAGGGTTTTTCCCATCGAGAATCTCCGCGACCATAACACCGGTGCCACGTCCAGCCTTGTAGTAGTCGAATCCGCTCGCAATAACGCAACCGCCTTCCAAGGCGCTCGTCGGGTCAGAGGAGAATACAGGCTTTTTCTGTGAAAGGGCAACTTCAACAAGTGCGGGAAGGGCAGAATACACAGTGTTGTCGGTGGTAAGATAAATACCGTCTACCCGGCGGATAATGGCTTCGGTCGCCTGTTTTACTTCCGAAGAATTGTTGATGGATTGTACTACGAGATCAATCGAAAGTTTTTTACAGGCATCTTCAAGTTCAGCAAGGGAAGCCGCAGAGTTTGCTTCGGAGCTTGTATAAATATGTCCAAGGGTTTTGATTCCGGCAATCCGCTTGAAAAGTTCAAGGTGAGCGTAGATGTCGGTCTTGTCAGAAAGTCCGGTTACATTGCCTTCGCCTTTCGAGAGACTGGTAACGAGGCCAGCGGAAACGGGATCGGTTACGACCGAGAAGACTACCGGGATGTCCCGGACACTGTTTGCCGCTGCTACCGCCATGGGTGTCGCGATTGCCACAATGACGTCTATCTCGTCACGCTTGAACTTGGTTGCGATCTGCGTTGCGGTATTTACATCACCGTTTGCGTTCTGAAGGTCATAAACCGCAGTGATACCCCTTTCAGAAAGCTCATCCTGTACACCCTTTTCCACGGCATCTAGTGCGGGATGGGCAACAATCTTGGATATACCAATCTTGATAGTTCCGTCATCTGCGGTGTCTCCGGTACCTCCGGCAGCAAGTAATGCACAGGCAGCGATTAACAAAACAACCATTGAAAATAATTTACGTATCATCTTCTTCTCCTTGTGTTACTATATGTAGTAACTTATGGGATGATAAAACATAAGATGGTCCCTGTCAAGAAATTCTAGTGGCACGGCAGAATAATCTTGACGGATTTCACAGCTGACAATACAGTAGTTAGTACTTGCGCGAATCACACCGGTTTGCGTCGTTTCAAGGAGTTCGTATTGCCATTACTATGCAACTTTATCGGAACGGACGGTTTTCTGCTTCATCCCGAATTTGATGACGCCCGATCCCTTTTTGCAGAAATGCTTCCGGCACTCGGAGGAAAATGCCGGATGGATGATCATGAAAAGCTACTGGAAGGCTTATTAAACCGCGAAGAGCTTTCGTCAACAGCAATAGGTCATGAATGTGCTGTTCCCCATATTCATTCAGATCTGGTCAGTGAAACCGGTATAGTGGTAGCAGTTCTCGACCGAAGCCTTGATTTCGGTAATGAACTGCCGGTTCGTATTGTGTTTCTCCTCGCCGGTCCGGTCGGGGAGACCAACCAGCATTTGCAACTGCTTTCCCGGGTCTGTCAATTTTTATATGACGATGAGTTTCGCTCTCAAATGATTGCCTGTACTACGGTGGAGGAGCTTCGTGATCTTATTGAAAAACGTGATGGCAGGTAATTATAGTTACTGCTACCAAAATTGTTGAAACCAAAAATCAATAAATCCCCCTCACACCACAAGATGTCGGGCGACCCAGCCGTTGCCCGGCTGACCCTTCAAGGGCACCACACCCGTCCGGAAGCACACCACCGGCGGGTTTTTCTTACGTTTTAGCCAGATATCTGCCATCCACTCAGCCTGCAGCAGCTGATGTGTCCATACCTGCCGCCTCGTGTATAAC
>CAZVEL010000042.1:0-4234 GCA_964626305.1 uncultured Treponema sp.
TCATCGGGCGCTTCTGCCTCATCGGCCGCTTCTGCCTCATCGGCCGCTTCACTTTCCGGGCGTCTGATGTACTCGGTTGTCTTGGCGGACTCAATGGTAACAATGTGCTTTTTCTGATTTCCGGTAGTTTCCTGTGCGGTCAATAATATGATCGGGAGACACAGTACTGCAAGAATCAACCGAAAACGTTTATTCATGTTGACCGTTCCATCATTTCCCGGAGATACCTGCCTGTCCAGGATTTTTTTATGGATGAAATATGTTCGGGCGTTCCGGTAGCCACAATAAAACCGCCGCGGACACCACCCTCCGGACCCAGGTCCACAACATGATCTGCCTGCATTATGACATCCAGATTATGTTCAATCATGATTACCGTGTTGCCCTGTTCCACCAGACGGTGAATAACAGTCATAAGCTGCATCACATCAGCAAAATGAAGCCCTGTGGTGGGTTCGTCGAGTATGTACAGGGTTTTACCTGTACTTCTGCGGGAAAGCTCGTTGGCCAGCTTGACCCGCTGGGCTTCACCGCCTGAAAGGGTCAGCGCAGACTGGCCGAGTTGAATGTATCCCAGCCCGACTGAAAGAAGAGTATCCAGTTTCCTTGAAATTGACGGAACCGGCGCGAAAAAAACCGCTGCTTCTTCTATGGTCATGGCGAGTACATCGGCAATGCTCTTTCCCTTGTACAGGACTTCCAGAGTTTCCCGGTTAAAACGGCGACCATGGCATACATCACAGGAAATGTACACATCAGGCAGAAAGTTCATTTCAATGGTGATTGTTCCATCACCATGACAATTCTCACACCGCCCTCCGCGTACATTGAATGAAAATCGTCCCGGCTTGTATCCGCGGACACGGGACTCAGGGAGATTCGCAAAAAGATCACGAATCGCCGTAAAGACACCAACGTAGGTAGCCGGATTGGAACGCGGCGTGCGGCCTATCGGGCTCTGGTCAATATTGATTACCTTGTCCAGATGCTCCAACCCGATAATTCTATTGCAGGCGCCAGCTGAATGATGAGAGCGCATGATCGTATTCGAGGCAGCAGGATAGAGAACATCTGAAAGCAGGGTTGATTTTCCCGAGCCAGAAACACCGGTTACACAGGAAAAAACGCCAAGGGGAAAAGATACCGTAACATCTTTGAGATTATGTTCACGCACCCCTTCCAGTGTCAGCTGATGACCATTCCCGGTCCGCCGTTCGGCTGGTACTTCCATGGTAAGGGTTCCGGCTAGATACTGCCCGGTTATACTTTTCTTGACCTTCATCACCTCTTCCGGTGTTCCTTTCGCCACGACATATCCACCGTGAACACCGGCCCCGGGACCAAGATCAACGATGTAGTCCGCTGTGCGCAGGGTTTGCTCATCGTGTTCAACCACAATGAGCGTGTTCCCCAGATCGCGAAGATACAGGAGCGTGTCTATGAGCCGTTGATTATCACGCTGATGAAGCCCGATTGATGGTTCATCGAGAATGTAGAGAACACCGATAAGACTTGACCCTATCTGCGTTGCGAGCCTGATACGCTGTGCTTCACCTCCGGACAGGGTTGCGGCTTTTCGTTCCAGTGAAAGATAATCGAGCCCAACATTTTTCATAAAATCAAGGCGGGACGTAATCTCCTTGAGAATCTGATGGGCTATTTCCTGCTCCGTTTCCGTAAGGGAAAGCTTTTTAAAGAAATCTATGGTGTCCGCTACCGAGAGTGAAGAAAGATCGAAAATATTCACACCACCAACCGTTACAGCAAGGGCTTCCTTCTTGAGGCGTTTGCCATGACATAGTTCACATTCAAGCGTGGACATGAATTTCTCATAGAATTCTTTTTGAGATTCGGAATACGTTTCGTTGTAACGCCTGCGCATGTCGGCTATAACACCGGGCCATGGTTGATGATACTTGAATTGTCCGGTACGTTCACGATTATGGTATACAAAGTCCAGAGCCTCGTCTCCAGTACCATTGAAGATTATATCCAGGATTTTTCTGGACAGTTTTTCAAAGGGTGTGGAAAGTGAAAATCCGTATTTCTTTGCAAGCGCCTCGAACCGGCTCCGGTTCCATGCCGAATCGGGATTATACGGAATCAGCGCGCCCTGATTGAACGAAAGGGACCGGTCTGGAAGAATGAGATCAATGTCAAATTCCTGCTTGAGACCGAGTCCGGTACATTCAGGACAGGCTCCGAAGGGATTATTAAACGAAAAAAGCCGTGGCTGGAGTTCGGGAATGGAAATTCCGCAATCCGGGCAGGCATTATGTTGTGAATAAAATACCTCGTGTTCATCTTCTGAATCCGGTTCGCGGCATGATACAAGAAGAATGCCTCCGGAGCTTTCGAGCGCGGTTTCCACCGACTGGGCTAATCGCTTTCTCGAATCGGGTTTTAGAACGATCCTGTCCACCACAATTTCTATGGTATGCTTTTTCTGCTTTTCAAGATGTACAGTTTCATCAAGATTGATGAGCATTCCGTCTATGCGCGCACGGACAAATCCTGCAGTACGGGCATCGTTGAGAATTTTCTGATGTTCACCCTTTTTACCCCGAATAATCGGTGAAAGAAGCTGGAGCTTCGTTCCTTCCGGAAAGGTGAAGATGTTGTCGATAATCTGGTCTACCGATTGTTCCCGGATTTCTTTGCCGCATTCCGGGCAGTGCGGATGCCCAGTCCGCGCATAAAGCAGACGATAATAATCATAAATTTCTGTGACCGTTCCCACCGTTGAACGGGGATTCCGGTGGGTGCTTTTTTGCTCAATTGAAATGGCAGGAGATAGCCCTTCGATATGATCGATATCCGGCTTATCCATCCGTCCAAGAAACTGACGAGCATAGGCGGAAA
Source organism: uncultured Treponema sp. (assembly GCA_964626305.1). Taxonomy (GTDB): domain Bacteria; phylum Spirochaetota; class Spirochaetia; order Treponematales; family Treponemataceae; genus Teretinema. The sequence continues at coordinate 2,863 of CAZVEL010000042.1, forward strand.
GAGACTCCACATACCGCCGCTGGCCTTCAGCAAAAATAGTATCAAAAGCAAGAGAACTCTTGCCGGAACCCGAAAGGCCCGAGATAACGATGAGCTTGTCGCGGGGAAGTTCAATGTCAATATTTTTCAGGTTGTGTTCGCGCGCACCCTTTACGATGAGCAAATTCTTTTCTTTCACAGACAGAATAGTATCCTTTGTTGGATTTCAGGTCAAGAAACCTGAATCTGACAACGTTTGTTGTACATGGTGCGGTATCCCAGATACAATGAAGTGAAAACCGTTACACATACAGCGGTGCAGATGGCTATCATTATCGCGATCTGATACAGAATTGCCGTGGTAGGAAGTGTTCCTGAAAGAATCTGACCGGTCATCATGCCGGGAAGTGAAATAATACCCATACCGACCATTGAGTTCAGGGTTGGAATCAGTGCCGTTTCAAGCGCATTATTTACAAAGGGGAGAAGGATTTTTTTCGGTTCTACCCCGGCATTTATGAGAGCATCCATACGGGCAGCATTCGCCCGGATATTGTCCGTGAACGAGCGCAAACCGAGAGCAACTCCGTTCATGGAATTGGCAATAATCATACCGCTAATGGGAATGGTATACCGGGGATTGAAGACATTTATGCCTATAACTACACCCACAAAATACAGGACAAGCGACACACCGGTACCGGCCAGGGCACAGGCAACGATAATCTTGAATTGGCGATTGAGGCGGTCACAACGGGAAAGTACGCGGTGTATGGCAAAAACAACCATTGAAATGATGTATGCCACGGTCAAAAGCGGGTGCGGATTCTCGAAAATCCAGGTAAGCACAAAACCGGCAAGGACAAGTTGAACAGACATCCGAAAACTGGCAATAACCAGGAGTTTTGTCTGGTTTATATGCGCTTTTTTCATGATTACAAGAACAATGATGAGAAGAATGTAAATCAGCGAAAATTGTGCGACATTCATTTTGATGATGCTGTTCATATATCATCCTTGTGTGAAAGAAGAATGCGGTTTTCCGCGAACTGGTCCACCAGAGCCTGATCATGGCTGACGACGATGAGTGTTCTTCCCTGATCACGACAAAATGCACAAATAGTACTCATAACCGTTTTACCGGTTTTCGCGTCCAGCGCGGACGTGGGCTCATCCAGCATGAGAACATCGCTTTCCATGGACAAGAAGATCGCCAAAAACACCCGCTGACGTTCGCCACCGGAAAGATTTTTGCAGGAAGAGTCAAGGGGGAAGTCAGCCCGGCAAACAGAAAGACATTCCGTTATCATAGTTTCATCAGGAACCGGCTCGGCGCGACATGGATAAAACTGATGAAAATTTCCGGAAATGGTATCGTCAAACAGGAAAACCG
>CAZVEL010000043.1:0-4404 GCA_964626305.1 uncultured Treponema sp.
CGGTAACAAGCGGTGAAAGCAAATCGCCCTACAAACGCGCCGGGACGATAGGGGAACGCGTTCCGGGGACAGAGGATTCGTGGATTTTCAATTCAATGAACAAGATTACCGATTCTGACAAACTGGAAGCGGTAGGACCTGATATTGTATCAATACAATTAACTGATGCCGAACTCATCGATCCGGAAACAGGGACAAACCGCAGCTGGGTGTGTCACGGGCACCCGTGCATTCTCCGCACAAATGCCCCGATCGGACGCGGTTTCATCATCCGTACTCCCGAATCTTACTGACATTCCTCAACAAAATGACCGATTGTCCGGATTTTCTGATTGCGGTACCGCACCAGAACAGACGGGTTTCGGGACATGAGATCTTTCAGATCACGAATAATCACTTCTTTAATGGTAATGCTTGATGTAATGGGGTCAACTTGCGCCCCTCCAGCCGGTTCAGGAATGATACCGTTACAAACCTTGAGGTCAAGCACGTCTTCCGCGGTGATTTTCATCATGGCAGCGGCGTTTTTTGCCTGGGAAGAATCTCTGAGCAGGATGGAGGCGTATCCTTCCGGCGAGATGACAGAATAGACCGCGTTTTCCAGCATGTAAATCTTGTCGCCAACACCAATTCCGAGCGCGCCGCCCGAGCCGCCTTCACCAATGATGATGCAGATTATGGGAGTTTTCAGCTGGCTGAATTCACGCAGGTTTACCGCGATAGCCTCACCGATACCCCGTTCTTCGGCACCGAGTCCTGGATAGGCTCCCTGAGTGTCAATGAGGGTGATGATTGGCCGGTTGAATTTTTCGGCCTGCTTCGCAAGCCGGAGCGCTTTCCGGTAGCCTTCAGGGTTTGCCATGCCGCCGTTCCGCGCCATCGTCTCCTTGAGATTCCGGCCTTTCTGATTCCCGATAATAGTTACCGGAATACCGTCTATGGTGCCGATTCCGCCGATCAGCGCGAGGTCGTCCCCGAAGTGACGGTCGCCATGCAGTTCGATGAAATCATCACAGATGTTATTGATGATGTCGAGCGCACGCGGTCGATCAGGATTCCGGGCAAGTTCCACCCGTTTCCAGGCCCGTGACCCGCGGGAAGTTTCCTGGATTTTATCGGTAATCCGGGCTATTTCTTCACTGATATCAACGCCATGTTCTGATGCGTATTTCTTGAGTTCTTCTATTTTGCTTTCAACTTTTTTTGCAGTGCTCATGCTTCGTCCTCCCGGATTTTTGCGGATGTTCCTGCGGCAGTAGTTGCCGTTGCCGGCTTGTCCTGATGCATTGCCAACAAACGGACAAAGAAATTTCGTTGATCCTTACGGGGAACGATGGTATCTACAAAACCTTTTTCAAGCTGGAACTCCGCCCGCTGGAATCCTTCGGGCAGTGTTTGCTTTATCGTACCCTCTATGACCCGCGGTCCGGCAAAGCCAATAAGTGCCCCCGGCTCTGCGATGGTAATATCTCCCAGCATGGCGAAACTCGCGGTAACACCACCGGTTGTGGGATCACAGAGAACGAGAAAGAGAGGCAGTCCGGCCCGATCCAGCTCGGCCGCGGCACTGGCGGTTTTAGCCATCTGCATAAGAGAGAAAATTCCCTCCTGCATGCGTGCGCCACCGGATGTCGCGTAAATGATTACCGGACAACGTTTTTCCAGCCCGGTCATGATCGCACGGGTTATTTTTTCTCCAACGACAGATCCCATGGACCCGCCCATGAAACTGAACGACATAACCGCCAGAACAACCGGTCTTTTGGCGATAGTGCAGATTCCGGTGATAACTGCGTCTGAGAGGTTTGATTTTTTTCTTGCCTCGGTCAGTTTTTCATCGTATCCGTCCATGGCAATGGGATTAAGGCTTTTCATGTTCTTGCAGAACTCGGTGAAACTGTCCGGATCGGCCAGATAAGCAATCCGGTCCCAGGGCTCCATCCTGAAATGATGGGAACATGACGGGCAGGTATTCAGATTTTTTCTGAGAGTTTCCGAGTCATAATCGGATTTGCACATCGGACAGGAAATCAGTGCCGGTATTTTTTTACTACTCATAGCGAGGCCTCCAGCTGGGCGTAGATTCCGGTTCCGAACTGGCCGGAGCGGAAAATCGCGCTAGAAAGTATTTTTTTCTGGGTCTCGGTGTTAACCGGGACGCCGTCTATTTTCAATTCATCCATGGCGCGTAGAAGTTTTGTGAGTGCTTTTTGCCGGTCACTGTCGTGAACGATGAGTTTGCCGACCATTGCATCGTAGTGTGGAGACACCGTCGCACCGGTGTAGAGAAAGCTGTCAAACCGGACGCCGGGTCCACCGGGCACATCGAGGCGGGTAACCTTTCCGGGAGATAGTGCGTTTATGCGCGCTTCGATTGACCACCCGAAAAGCGATACGTTATCAGGGTCAATAGTCATTGGTTGACCACAGCACACGAGAATTTGTTCCCGGATCAAATCGGTTCCGGTGACAAATTCACTTACCGGATGTTCAACCTGGATACGGGCGTTCACTTCCATGAAATAGAATTCCTCTCCGACGACGAGGAACTCGATGGTTCCCGCTCCACAGTATTTCAGACTGGAAAAAAGATTCCGCGCTCCCGAGCTCATGGCTTCCCGCATGGAAGGCGTTACCCCGGGTGAAGGACTTTCTTCTATCAGTTTTTGGTGGTTTCGCTGGACGGAGCAGTCACGCTCTCCAAGAATGGCAACACTGCCCTTCCCGTCCGCGATGACCTGTAGTTCGACATGGCGGGGATTCTGCAGGTATTTTTCGATGTAGACCGTGCCATCCGAGAAGTTTGCCAACGCCTCGTTTGACGCGATCGTCAGGTTTTCTTCGAGATCGTCATCTTTCCAGACTATCCGCATGCCCTTTCCACCGCCACCAGAGGCCGCCTTGATGATGACCGGATAGCCGCACTTGCGTGCGACGGCAACTGCTTCCGCCTTTTTAGCGATAGGGCCGGGAGACCCCGGGGTTACGGGCAAACCGTATTTGAGCGCAGTATCGCGAGCGGTGACCTTGTCACCGAGGAGATCTATAACGTCGGGATCGGGACCGATCCAGATAAGTCCGGCTTTTTTGACTTCGCGGGCAAAATTGGAGTTTTCGGAAAGAAATCCGACTCCCGGATGGATTGCTTCACAGCCGGTTCTGACCGCAGTGGTTATGAGCGCAGAGACAGACAGATAACTCTGCGCGGATTTCGGCGGTCCAATACAAACCGCGATGTCGGCCAGGTGCACATGCAGGGCATCTTTGTCGGCGGTTGAATACACTGCGACGGTTTCAATCCCGAGTTCCTTGCAGGAACGGATGATCCTAACCGCAATTTCACCGCGGTTGGCCACCATCAGTCTTTTTATCATAGAGGCTTGACCTCGAAGAGGGGCTGGTCGAACTCGACCATATCACCGTTATTTACGAGAACTTTCACAATTTCACAGTCAAGCTCGGCTTCAAGCGCATTCATCATCTTCATTGCTTCAATTATGCAAAGTTTTTGTCCGCTCTTTACCTTTTTCCCCGCCTCTACGAATGCAGGAGCGTCCGGAGAAGGCGACCGATAGAAGGTTCCGACAATGGGACTTATGATGAGCTCGTTTCCGGATGTAATTCCCGAATCCTCTGTCCCCGCGGGGGCATGCGGTGCGGGAGATGCAACATGCGCAGGGGCCGGGACCTCTGCGGGAGCCGCGTTTATACCGGAAGCCATTTTTACCTCTGTCCCTCCAGGGTACTGCACGGCAGGAACTACAAAGGCTTCCTTGCGGCGCAGTTCAAAAGAGTATCCGTTACCCGAATACTTCATTTCCGAAGCCGACGATTTTTCAAAGCGGTCGAAAAGTGCAAGCAATGTCTTGTCATCCATAGTTATGCTCCTATTGTGTTCAGGGGTATATCAGCGTCGTAATCCACTCCGGCGACATCAAACCCGGCAGTAACCAGGAAATCATGGCGATATCCGGCGAGATCCGCCAGTTCTTCCATGTTTTCCTGCGTCAATTTCTCCATACGGGCGTTTACCACGTTCTGGACATCCGGTGAAAGTTCATACTCATCGATGCGGATCAGGTTGTTTTCATCGAGAGGGACAGAGGATTTTATATACAGTCGTTCCGCATAAAGGCGTTCAATCTGTTCAATACAGCCTTCATGAGTGCCCTTTTCTTTCATGACCTTGAAAAGGAGCGAAAGATAGAGCGGAATGACCGGAATGACCGCACTGGACCGTGTTACCAGACCCTTGTTGACGGATACATAGGCCGAACCGCCGAGTGTTTCACCCAGGGTTTCATTCATCTGTCGTGCGGTCGCTTCCAGATGTTTTTTCGCTTCTCCAATGGTACCATCCCGATACACGGCATGTGAAAGGTCCGGTCCAATATAGGAATAAGC
>CAZVEL010000044.1:0-3709 GCA_964626305.1 uncultured Treponema sp.
ACCGGATCATTTCTGACACCTATACCATATCAGGGCGTCCCCGCCCGAACGTTCTCAAAGAAATCCTCGGCTCCGCGGAAGGACTGGAATTTGACACTAAAACAGAAATTGCCACATTCACAGCCCAGCGCAAAAAAAAGCTCGACAACCTCCGGATATTCAAGAGCACTTCTGTTTCTGTCTCCTTTGGTGCTGCTGAAGCCGGGAACATACCGGGTTTTCTTGAAACGAGTATAACCGATGGAACCGCATTCGTGCCCATTCCGTACCTCTTCTACAACAGCAACGAAGGATTCATGACCGGGCTTGTCGCGAACGCACCGAATATCGCGGGGACACTGCAAACCCTTACTGCCATGGGACTGTATGCCGCGCCACCGGACGACCAGGACCGTCTCCAATGGAGCGATCCGAACTTCATGGCCGTAGTTAACTGGTCAAATATCCGGCTGGATCCCCTTGTGTTCCAGATAACCGCCCTGGCAATGCGCATGAACCGGAAAATTGAAGATCTCGGTATTGTAAAAAACAAATTTCTCGCGCTTGCGCTTACCGGTATCGTTTCAGTCGAAATACCGGTTGCGGAGATACTGTCCTCAAAAACATCACTTAAGTTTACCTGGAGTCCGAACCACACCGTAGACTACATCACCGACGAATCACTCCTTCCCTGGGGACCGATTGATTCTTCCTTCGGTGTCGAAACAGGCTTTGTCGTGAACAGTTTTCATTGGGAGAACAATTTCCGCAACGGCTGGAAGGCGGAAGTCCTCGGCGGAATTGAACACACACGACCATCTTTTGCGGCGAAACATACCAGTTTCACCGGGAAAGCGGAGCTTGCCGGCTTTTATCCGTTTTCACAACGGCTGAATCTTCTGGCGCGTGGCAGCGCATTCGGAAGGAGCGGACACCCGGATCTTGATCAGGGCAGAAAAATCAGGGGAATACGGAACGGCGAGCTGCGCGGGAATGCAGGGGTTTTTCTCAACACCGGAGTCCAGATTTTTCTTGTCCGTATTGGTTCTGTGGAGTTGCATCTGATCCCCTGTTTCGATGCCGCCTGGCTCTATACTGATGACGCAGAAACAAGACAGATAGACTGGGGTCTGGCCGCGGGGGGAGAACTCCTTATATTCCTGGATGCACTGAAGAGCCTTCCCATAAAATGCGGTGCTGCATACGATCTCCGGTCCGAAGATAAAAACGGCAGCGGTAAATTTTATGAAATAGACTTTTCCTTTGCGCTTACTTACTGATTCGGGATAGAAGGTCGTCGAAATACGCCTTGTTGGCCTTGTACGCATCATTACCAATGGTAACGCTTACGACCTGAACCCGCGAACCGTCCGCTTCGGGAATACAGATTTTTATGTCCCGGTTTGTAAGACCTGATTCGGAGTCAAAGAACACGTTTTGTACGCAGAACCGTTCCGGTGTTCCGGAGAGACTGGTTTTATCAGGGTCTGCCCAGACGGTACGTGTTGAACGCGAAAAGAAGCGAACAAGATCCAGATACAGATTTTCCGCGGGAATACCGGCCTGTGCCGTATCAAGGCTGTCAACAACGAGCATGGCGGTGTCACTCATAAAAAAGGTATTTTCCGCAACCGCACTCCACTGTTCATCAAGGGGCAGACGAACCCCATCAACAACAAAGTCCTGCCGGTCAGGATTCTTTTCCAGAACAACTTTTTTTCCACGCTTTGTGGAAGCATCCGGCTCGAAACCAAAAAAATCACTATCGTGTCCCGGTCGGATCATCCCGTGCCGTTCAAGAACAAGAAGCGGATTTCCCCCGGAAGAATGAAGAGAGTGCATACCGAACACCGGAATTTCAGCCGCATGCACGAGACTGATTTCTCCGCCGAACATGTCACTGGTTTGTTCGGTGAGCAGCCGCGGCGGTAAAAGCGGAGACCGATCAGAATCCGGCTCCGTGGTCACGCTCTGAATCGCGGCTGTTTTCCAGGTGTGCTGGGATTCGATCAGGCGCATCAGATAATTAACCGCAGGAACATCATCGTTGGTTATTTTGGTAATAATCTTCTGGCCGGTCAGAATGAACTCGTCACCGGAAACTTCGCCACGGAAGAGGATGGAAACCTTCGTCCCCGAAGACGGGATAAGAACCATGCCTGCGTACGTTGATTCATCATAGTGGAGGAATCCGGTCCAGGCAGGCTTTTTCCAGGTGTAATCCCGGTAAAAAACAAACTCCCCGGGACGCGGTTCCGGAAATACCACATTTTCCGCGGCAAGCGGAACGAACACACACAGACAAATCAATGCTAAAACAGAAAATTTTCTCATGAAACTGCTCCCGCGTTCCCGGGGACTTCACTTCTCACAATGCCGACTACCTGCGTGGCGGCCTTGTCCAGCGGAACAAGGGCGGCCTCCTTTTCCCGGCGTAGTTTAACTTCAACATTGGGAAGATTCTTGTCTCCCACCACGATACGAACCGGAATTCCGATAAGATCCATATCCTTGAATTTGACACCGGGGCGTTCACTCCGGTCATCAAGCAACACTTCAATTCCCGAACTTGCAAGCTCGCCATAGAGACGGTCCGCCGCGTCCTTCATGGAACCCTCGTACTTGATGGGTACAATAACTACCTGGAACGGCGCGACATTCATCGGCCAGATGATGCCGTCATCGTCATGGTGCTCCTCAATGACCGACGCAAGGGTACGGTCCACGCCGATGCCGTAACAGCCCATGGTGGGGTGCTGCTGTTTGCCGTTTTCGTCGAGGTAGAGCATGTTCATGCTTTTGGTGTATTTGTAGCCGAGCTTGAAAATATGTCCCAGCTCGTTTCCCTTCTTGCTGTAAAACTCCGCCTGGCACACCGGGCACTTGTCTCCGGCAACCACAGTACGGACATCGGCGGTGAGCCAGGGAGTGAAGTCCCGTCCGGGTTCAACGTGTTCGTAGTGGAGATCGGCGGCAAGCGCGCCGGTTACCGCGTCGTGCATGTCCGACACAGAGAGGTCGGCGAGAACAGGAAGCGCGTCAAGACCGACGGGCCCGGCGAATCCCACCGGCGCGCCGGTGAGCCGTTCTACATCGTGATCAGAAGCGAGTTCAACCTCGCTCGCCTTGAGGTTCGCGGCAAGTTTAACTTCGTTTACATCAAGATCGCCCCGGATACATACGGCAAAAAACGCTTCTGGATAGTAAGCGGCGGCATTCCCGGGGGTACCCCGTTCCAGCAAAGCACAGCCCGGCGCATCGGAAAGATCAAGTTCACAGTTGATGGCGCGGTACACCAGCGTTTTGATAAACCGTTTCGGTGTGGTCTTGAGAAAGGCGCACAGTTCATCGATGGTGCGGACATTGGGGGTCTTAATGGAAGATACCGCTTCAGTCGCGGGAGTGGTTCCGGACCCTTCAGTTACTGGATCGGGAGCACAGGCGGCTTTCTCGTCGTTTGCCGCATAGCCGCACGAGGGACAGAGAATGAGATTATTGTCGCCGACCTCGCTTTCCACCATGAACTCCTCGCTGCCGGTACCGCCCATGGCACCCGAGTCGGCGCTTACGGGGATAACCGAAAGTCCGCAGCGGGAAAAAATACGGCGGTAGGCCGCGCCCATTACCTGATAGGTTTCATCGAGACTTTCGTCGTCGGTATGATAAGAGTAGGCGTCTTTCATGGTAAACTCGCGCGCGCGCATGAGTCCGTAGCGCGGACGGATTTCGT
>CAZVEL010000045.1:0-5056 GCA_964626305.1 uncultured Treponema sp.
TCGAAGCGGTACGCGTACAAATTACGCCGAACGATACACCGAAAGGCGAACTGATGTTGTCCGGTTCGGACGCCGTATCCCTCGGCGCGCTCGCCGCTGGCTGCGACTATATGTGCGGTTATCCCATGTCGCCCGCGACGGGCGTTCTGCAAAACATGGCTGACTATTCAAAGCGTCATGACATTATTGTCGAACAGGTGGAAGACGAGGTGGGCGTGGTAAACATGGCTTTGGGCGCCTGGTACGCCGGCGCGCGGGCATTCGTTACCACATCCGGCGGCGGGTTTGCCCTCATGACCGAGGGAATCAGTCTCGCCGGTATGATCGAATCTCCCTTTGTCCTGCATCTCGCCCAGCGGCCGGGACCGGCAACCGGGCTTCCTACCCGCACCGAGCAGGGCGATCTGGACCTCGTTCTCTACGGCGGGCACGGGGGTTTTCCCCGCGTCATATTCGCGCCGGGGACCCTGGAGGACGCATATACCCTTACCCAAAAGGCGTTTGCCCTCGCGGAGAAATACCAGGTGCCCGCGTTCATTCTTACCGATCAGTATTTTGTGGACACTCGGTACACTGTTCCGCCGTTCGCCGCTCCGGAGACGCCGCCAGAACGGTACATCATACAGACTGATCCGGACTACCAGCGTTTCGCGCTCACCGGATCGGGCATTTCCCCGCGGGGTATTCCCGGGTACGGCGAGGGCCTCGTCTGCGCCGACAGCGACGAACACGACGAGTCGGGTCACATTACCGAATCCATGGACATGCGTGTCCGTATGGTCGACAAGCGAAAGAAGAAGCACGCAGCGCTCGCCGCGGAAGCCGTACCTCCGACTCTTACGGGAGCTGAGAACTACACAACACTCATTATCTGCTGGGGGTCCACGAAACCCATGGCAGCAGAAGCTCTGGAGGAACTTGCCTTGCCGGATATCGCGATGCTCCACTTTTCGCAAGTGTTTCCTATCCCCGCCGGTGCGACTGCCCTCCTTGAAAAAGCGAAACGTATTGTGAGTGTGGAAAACAATTCAACGGCACAGTTCACCCGGCTTCTCGCCGCGGAGACCGGTGTTCCGATCAGGCACACCATACTTAAATACGACGGACTGCCGTTCTCGGTGGAAGAACTCGCGGAGCGCCTTTCGTCCGCAGTGAAGGAGGGGAAGTAATGGCCAATCAGTATGACTTTGAGCATAAACCCGATATCGCATGGTGTCCCGGATGCGGCGATTTCATGATCCGAAAAGCCCTCCTTGCCGCGCTCGATGAGCTCAATCTGGAACGCGAAAAGGTCGTGCTGGTATCCGGTATCGGTCAGGCGGCAAAGATGCCCCAGTATGTGAACACGAGTTTTTTCAACGGACTCCACGGCCGCGGGCTGCCGCCGGCAACCGCCATAAAGGCATGCAACCCGGAACTCACCGTCATCGCGGTCGGCGGCGACGGCGACATGTACGGCGAAGGCGGTAACCATTTTCTGCATGCCACCCGGCGCAACCCCGACATGACCCTGTTCGTTCACGACAACATGGTCTACGGGCTAACCAAAGGGCAGGGCGCGCCGACGTCGCGGCCCGGAATGGAAACTCCCGTGCAGGTGTTCGGTGTCTTTGAAAAACCGGTGAACCCCATGGCGCTCGCCATCTCGCTGGATGTCACCTTTGTCGCCCGAGTTTTTTGCGGTGATATCGAAGAGACGAAAGAGATCATGAAGCGGGCCATCCGCCATAAGGGATTCGCGCTCGTGGACATCTTTCAGCCCTGTGTGTCCTTCAATAAAATAAACACCTTCGCCTGGTTTAAGGAAAATACATATTACCTTGATGACGGCTGGGATCCGTCAAACCGCGCGGCCTCGTTTGCGAAAGCTCTCGAAGAAGAACCATTCCCGCTCGGTGTACTCTATGAGAGTAATCATCGGAGTACCTTTGAAGACAACCTTTCTGCTTACAAAAAAGACCGGACCCCGCTGTACCGCCGGAGTCGGGATCCTGCCGCGGTGGATGCGGAGATACGTGCGAAGATCTAGTGAAACAGAATTGCGGCTTTTCCTGCAAGAAGAATCACGAGCAAGAGGGAAATGAACCAGTACGATACCGACACTGCTATCGAGAGGGCCATGCTTTTTTTGGTCAGTTTCTGTTGTTTTTTTGCCGTGTACAGGGCAAGGATAAATATCAGCACAAAGAGCAGTGACGAATAAAACCCCGGAGACACGGCTGAGTTCTTGATAGTGTAGAAGGTGTGCTCAAGAAAGTTCAGGACACCCCATAGGGGTATGGCCAGTCCGAAAGGGAGAAATTTGTCCTCGTCAATGAGATATACCATGAATCCCAAAAGCAGCACGGGAAGGAAAAATACCATGTTGTGATAAAGCCATTGACCGTATCCGATATCGGGTATGCCCCAATTCTGTTGCATGAAACGGGGGAAGTTTCCAATCGTTTCTTCGGTTACGTGTAAAACTGTGTAGACCACTATGGTCATTAAAAACAGAACTGACAATTTCATTTTTTTCATGATGTCTTTCTCCTTGTAATTACAACACGTAGATCGGAACGCAGTGTTACTCTGATTGTTGTTCCACCAGCATCTGACGCAGTACAAAGTTGAGTATACCGCCATTGCGCCACCAGGCGACCTCGATATCGTTATCAACGCGGGCTGTTACTTCGAACCGGATTTCCTGTCCGGCGGGTTTTACCGCAACGACTTCGAGTCGTTTTCGTGGGGAGAGATCATGCAGTCCGGCGATGGTAAAGGTTTCCGTGCCGTCGAGGCCGAGCGATTCACTGGTTTCCCCGTCGGAAAACACCAGTGGCAGGACTCCCATGCCCACGAGGTTGCTCCGGTGAATGCGCTCATAGGAGACGGCGATGACGGCCCGTACGCCGAGGAGCGCGGTGCCCTTTGCCGCCCAGTCGCGTGAGGACCCGGTGCCGTATTCTTTGCCGGCAAGAACAACCAGCGGCGTCCCCTGTTGAAGGTACTCCATAGCGGCATCGTAGGTGTATTGTTCGGTACCTTCCGGAAGTTTTACCGTCCAGGCGCCTTCTTTAGGCGAAACCATACGGTTTTTTATCCGGATGTTCCCGAAGGTTCCCCGCATCATCACTTCATGGTTTCCCCGCCTTGAACCATAGGAATTGAAATGCGCGGAATTTATTCCTTTCTCAGCAAGGTATTGACCTGCAGGATAGTCGGGGTGGATTGCTCCCGCGGGCGAGATATGATCGGTGGTTACCGTATCGCCGAGAACGAGAAGTGCCCGAGCGTTCGTAATATCCCCCGGATCGGGGGGCTGCACGCCAAAGTTTTCGAAGAAGGGTGGTTTCCTGATGTACGTGGATGCGTCATCCCAGTTGAATGTCGTGTTTTCCGCAACGGGGAGTTTCTTCCAGAAAGCATCACCGGAAAAGACGCTTCTATATTCTTCCCGGAACAAGTCGCTTGTTACCTGTGCTGAAATGATTTCCGTAATGTCCTTCTCATCCGGCCATATGTCCGCGAGAAACACCGGATGTCCGTTTGGATCCAGAGCGAGCGGTTCAGCTGCAAAGTCTATGTCAACCCGGCCCGCAAGGGCAAAGGCCACTACGAGCAGGGGAGACGCGAGATAATTCGACTTGACCAGCTGGTGGATGCGTGCCTCAAAGTTCCGGTTGCCCGAAAGCACCGCGGCGACGTTGAGATCTTGGTCGCGTATTGCCTGTTCTAGTTCCGGCTTCAACGGCCCGCTGTTCCCGATACAGGTGGTACAGCCGAACGCGGCGATGTGGAATCCGAGTGCTTCCAGATATGGCATGAGACCGCTTGCTTCCAGATATCGCTTGACTACTTTCGACCCCGGCGCGAAAGACGTTTTTACATACGCCGGGATCGTGAGCCCCCGTCTGACCGCCTCCCGAGCCATGAGGGCGGCGCCTACCAGAACCTGCGGATTGCTTGTGTTGGTGCAGGAGGTAATGGCCGCGATGACAACGCTGCCGTCGGTTAGTGTTACCTGTTTTTTGTTCACTTCGAGCGGTACCGTTTTCCCGCTTTGTGCCGGGAGCTTCTGGAACCGGTTCTTGATGTCGGAAAGCGGAATACGGTCCTGCGGACGGGAAGGGCCGGCGAGACAAGGTTCAACGGATGAAAGGTCAAGTTCAATCACCCGGGTGTATTCGCGCGCTTCGGTATCCCGGTACCAGAAGCCGTTCATTTTTGCGTATGTTTCGGCAACAGCTGCCTGCGTTTCGCGCCCCGTCATCACGAGGTATTCGATAGTCTTATCATCGATCGGGAAGAATCCAAGCGTCGCGCCGTATTCCGGCGTCATGTTCGCGATTGTCGCGCGGTCGGGGATGGAAAGTTCCTGCATTCCCGGTCCGAAGTATTCCACGAATTTTTCAACGACTCCGGTTTTTCTCAGCAGTTCGGTTATGGTGAGGACGAGATCGGTAGCGGTAACACCGGTGTTGAGACGGCCGGTGAGATGTACGCCAATAACTTCAGGAATTGACATGTAATAGGGCTGGCCGAGCATGACCGCCTCGGCTTCGATACCGCCTACGCCCCAGCCCATTACGCCGAGAGCATTGATCATGGGTGTGTGGGAATCAAGGCCGACGAGCGTGTCGGGGTATGCGACCAGTCCGTCCCCGGTTTGTTCTGTAATGATCACCCGGCCGAGGTGCTCGAGGTTAACCTGATGGCAGATCCCTGAATTGGGCGGAACCACGCGGAAGTTGTCAAAGTTCTTTTGCGCCCATTTGAGCAGGGCATAGCGCTCGCCGTTTCGTTCGTATTCTTTTGCCACGTTCCCGGCAAGACTCTCCGCGGTCCCCGAAAAATCAAGCTGGACCGAGTGGTCCGCCACCAGCTCGACAGGGACTACGGGATTGACCCGTTCGGGATTTCCGCCCATTGCCTGCATCGCGTCACGCATTGCAGCGAGATCGACCACCGCCGGAACACCGGTAAAGTCCTGCATGATCACCCGTGCCGGCTTGAACGCGACATCGTTTCCGGGCGACGCGAGATAACCGACCACCGAGGCGAGGTGCTCTTCGGT
>CAZVEL010000046.1:0-11317 GCA_964626305.1 uncultured Treponema sp.
CCCGCGCCCCGAGTTCGGTAAGGGCCAGAAAATGGGTATCGAGGCGGCGGCGTCCGATAACATCGCCACCGGGAGGGGGGAGAACCGCTTTCCCGGTTCTGGCCAGAAGAGAACCGGCAAAAAGAATGGATGCGCGGATTTTCCGTGAAAGATCTATCGGGATGGTGCTTTTCGGTGTATTTGGCATGTGAAGACGGTACTCGTTTGGACCGAGGTTCTCCACGGTTCCGCCAAGTGCGGTGTATATTTCAAGCATTACCTGCATGTCTTCAATTTCGGGAAGATTCCTGAGCGTTACCGGTTGATCGGTCAGTAAACAGGCGGCGATGCAGGGCAGCGCGGCATTTTTGTTCCCGCTTGCCTTGACGGTTCCCTTGATCGGTATACCGCCTTCAATATGATACTCATACATGGTGTTCCCTCCAGGCCACAGTCAGCTCCACAAGGATTCTGACCATGGCAGTCATTTGCTCGAGTGATGCCCATTCGGTACGGGAATGAAAATTATGCCCGCCGGTAAAAATATTCGGTGTCGGTATACCCATTTCGGTCAGGCGAGAACCGTCCGTTCCTCCCCTGATAGGTTTCATGCGTACAGAAACGCCTGCACGTTCTGCGGCGGTCCTGAGAATTCCCGGCACTTCCGGCGCCTGATCCAGTTTGTCTTTCATGTTCATATACTGTTTTGTTCGCTCGACGGCCATTTTTCCCCCGGGGTATTGGGCTTCCACCGCCCGGGCAAGGCTGTCTATGCGATTGAGGCGCTGTTCCATGATGTCCAGATCAAAGTCCCGCACATAGACTGAAACAGTCGCTTTTTCACAGGACGCATGCATTTCCAGGGGATAAAAGAATCCTTCGTAGCCGGAGGTGGTTTCCGGACTTTCACGAACGGGGAGCATTTGCACGAAGGATGCCGCCATGGCAACTGCATTGACCATCTTTCCCCGTGCGGTCCCCGGGTGCGCGGCAATACCGGTACAGGTTACCTCGCATTTCCATGCGTTAAAGCATTCCGTCTCCAGTTCCCCTTCGGCGCCGCCATCCACAGTATAAAACGCCCGGGCGCGCAACTTTTCAATTGGAATCCGGTCCATGCCGTGCCCTGTTTCCTCATCCGGGCTGAAAACAATTTCAATTGGTCCGTGTTCGGTACCGGTTTCGCCAAGAATGTCGACAAGGGACATGATTCCGGCAATACCCGCCTTGTTGTCTGCACCGAGAAGGGTGGTTCCGTCGGAGGTGATAATGGTATGCCCGATACATTCAGCGAGCTCCGGGTTATCCGCAGGGTCAAGACTATATCCGTTTCCTATGGTGATAACGGTCCCGTCGTAGTTCTCGTGCAGTTGTGCCCGAACGCCCTTCCCGGGAGCATCTAGGGCGGTATCCAGATGTGCGCTGAGCCCGAAGGCGGGTACGTTTTCATATCCCGGACTCGCTGGAATACGGGCAAGAAGGTATCCGTTTTCGTCTATTGAGGCATCGGTAATACCGAAAGCTTTGAGTTCTGCAAGAAGAACTGCGGCAAGTTCGCGCTGTCCTTCACTCGAGGGTTGTATACCGGCATCCGCGCGCTCCAGGGAGCTTTGGGTGTCTATTGCAGTATATCGGGTAAACCGTTCAAGCAGCTTCTGCCGGATACGTTGGTCGTTCATGACCACCAGAGTACGATATTTGGTACATGCCGTCAATTCCGGTATCTTGCCGTTTTATGCGGAAACAGGTACCTTTAGTCTCATGAACGCACTTCCTGTGTACCCCGCTTTTGCCCCCATGTCCCTGGAAATGGCACGGAATATTTCCCCTCAGCTGGTTCGTCTTCCGGACGGAATATCGGAATATTCCTTTGCCGGCTTTTACCTTTTCCGGGAGCGCTACAACTACCAGGTTTCCTTCTACAATGATCTGCTCATCCTGTCCGGCGAGCGGGACGGAACGCGGTTTTTTATTACTCCTTGCTGCAGTATTGGTATGGACGTGGTGGAAGACTTGTTCAAAACACACGACTACTGGAAGTTGATTTCTCCGGCTTTTCTTGAAACGCATCGCGCGGAAATTGACGGCGCCGGATACATTGTCAACGAAGACCGCGACAATTATGACTATCTCTACAACCGTTCTGATCTGGCGACCCTATCCGGAAAACGGTTTCACAAGAAGCGAAATCATGTGAATGCCTTTGAAAATACGTATCCCGACCGTTCCGTTGCGCCGCTTAATCTTTCTACCCGTAATGACGCGCTTGACGTTCTGGAACACTGGGCCTCGCATGAGGACCATCCCGAAGATACCGATTACAAGGCTGCGAAAGAAGCGCTATCCCTGATTGACCAGTTCGCCATGTCCGGCATTGTGGTTTATGCAGAACAACGTCCGGTAGGATGGACTCTTGCGGAGCTTGTTTCGGACGGTGCCATGGCGGCTGTACATTTTGAAAAGGCCCGCGTTGAATACCGGGGAGCCTATCAATGGGTTAATTACGCATTTGCACAGGCTCTCCCCGAAACCGTAACGCTGATAAACCGTGAGCAGGATCTGGGCGATGAAGGTATGCGACAGGCAAAGATGACGTATCGCCCTTGCGGGTTTGTGGAAAAATTTCGTATAGACCGTCCTGTGCGGTAAAATTCCGGTAAATTTTCCGAATGACCGGATTTTTCCGCTATACTGTATGATAATTCAACCTGGAGGTTCGTTATGGAATTGATCAGTACCCGGGATCCAACCCGCATTGTCAGTTTTCACCAGGCGGTACTCGACTGTATTCCCCCCGACGGTGGTTTGTATGTTCCTGCCAAAGAAGAGGATTTGCGTCGCTGGATCATGTTCATGGAAGAAAATACCAGTTTTGCATCCATTGCCGGAACCCTGACATCTGCCCTGTTAAAAGAAGAGTTCAGTCCGGTTGTGTGCGAGCGGATTGCCGGAAAAGCCTTTACCGGTCGTTCTCCGGAAATCCGGCAACTTGATGATCATGTTTTTTCTCTTGAACTGCACACCGGCCCCACCGGTTGTCACAAGGATTTTGGCTTTTTATGGTTTGCCTCTGCGCTTGAACACATGCTTGTTATGGATAATACAACAGCCACAGTAATGGCCGCGGTTGATGACATAACCGGCAGGAGTCTTGCTGCCGCTGTTTCCGGTAAAGAGTGGCTCCGCCTGGTACTCGTGTATCCCAAAGGACGCGTGCGAGGGCTGAATCCAGATGCGTTTGTATGGAACGGCGGAAATATCTGGCCGGTTGAAATAGACGGCACCTTGTCGGAGGCTGAGGATCTGGTCCGATCAGTGTACAGCGACCGGTCCCTGGTGGAAAAATATAATCTGACCCTCGCAAATACGATGAATATCGGTCGGCTTCTCCCCCAGGTTTTCTTTTACATGTTTGCTTTTACCCGTATGCGGAAAAAGATTCAGGGAGATATCTTCTATGCCGTTCCTGCGGGTAATTACGGAAATCTGGTAGCAGGGCTCTATGCCTGGAAATTTTCCCTGCCAGTGAACGGATTTATTACCAACACAACGTCAGGACTCTCCTGCGATGCACGGGGAAACTGTCTGTTTATGGATGCGCTCGTTCCGTTGAAAGAACGAGGCCCCGCCGATCCCGCAGCTCCGTCGAATCTTGAACGCCTTGAACAGGTTTTTGAACTTAATCCCCGTATGCTCCGGGGACTGGTGTATCCGATGGACGTTTCCAGCAAGCTGATCCCTGATCTCATGCTTGATGTATACCGCAAGTACGGTATCTTCGTGGATTCTGATACCGCGCTCGCCTGGGGCGCCATTACCGCTGCCGGAGACCGGATTGATTATGATGAGGCCTCGGTTGTCCTCGTTTCAAAGGATCACCCGGCTTTTGAAGCTGGTACCATCAAACGGGCGTGTGCCCAAGCGTTAAAAATACCCGCCTTCATGGAAGAGTTTGACCGGCCGGTTCCCGGATTAAAAACAATTCCCGTGGATGTGAAGCAACTACGAACGGTGCTTGGCAAGATGGATACCTGAGGGATGAGGCTGTTCTATTGCCTTGAGCCCGGAAAAACGGTATACTGAGGGTGTATTGAGGGGGTCGTATGGCTTATAAACTTGATGGGGCAAAATTTGAAACACTCGAAGAACTGGTCGAGGCGTTATATCCCCTGTATTCCGACAAGATGTCGGAAGAAGAGTTTAAAAAGTATTGTGAGGAAAACGCCGAAAAAACATGATTTTCGGTCCTACGACATAAAAAAGCGCGCGGTCTGTTTGCTCAGCCGCGCGTTTTTTTTAATTTTTAGTGGAATCGGGGTATGTATTCGCTTTCTTTTTCGGAGAAACGGCTGTAGTACCGCCACTATCCACGGTCTTTTTGCCAATCTTGCCCGTGATACCTTCGATCAGTTTTTCAAACTGGTATCCGGAATCGGCGAACAGCGTCGTGAGCCGCGCTAGCGAGGTCTCAAGCTTCTTGATTTTTGCCGATTTTATCGAGTCGTCACAATCCCGGAACAACGTCATGGAAAGGCGAAGGAGACTGAGTACCTGTTCACTCTGTTCCTTGCCGAACCAGAGTATCTTGTCCCACGGATGCACCTCCATCTGCCGCTGGATTTCCGCCGAATTGAAGAACGTCAACCATCGGGCATCCGTTGTCGGCTCATCCAGAATATCGCGGTTTGCCAGGACATCATTCATGTCAGAGAAAAATGCTCCTGTCCGGGTTGGATCATATCCGTATCCGGAAAGGATTTCCGTCATCTTGTGGTCAATATCATACCGGCGTACCAGTTTGCGGCATTGTTCGCCGGAAAGGGGTTTTGTTGGCACATGACGAAGCGCGAACAGGATGGCTGCCGCAGCGGAAAGTTCGGCGTGTTCTTCTGTTGTCCCGAAAGATTTCATAGTACCGGCAGAAAAGAGCCGTTCCATGTACAGACAGTACCTGAAGAAGGCCTTCCCCTTCGTGTTTTCCGGGGTCCCGAATCCCGGGAGGCGGGCTGTTTCTGCAAAGAAAGCAAGCGCAGGCTCAGTAACGTTCTTGAAAAAAGCCTTCTTCTTGTCGTCAATTTTTTTTGTTTCGAGATTCAGAATCTCCCGGACGGTCTCAATGTATTCCGGGCTGAGGAACTCGGCAAGTGCGGTATACAGGTCCCGGAGGACAATGTTCTGGATACCCATGTGAATGTCAGGAATTCCCGCGCCTCCCAGGGCTTCATGAAGCTGACGGTAATGGCCTTCTTCGTTATCGTCGATTTCCTGGATATTGAGAAATACCTGGGTCTGAAATCCGTTGAGCGCGGCGAAAAAACCGTTTGTCACGATTTCGCGTACTGTCCGTACAAACCACAGGCGGGAACGCTGTTCCTGCAGGATGCAATAACGATTTTCACGGTCGATGAGACCGAGGCCTTCCCACAGGTTCTTCTGTACAAGCTGTTTTGAACCGTCAGGAAGTTTTTCCGCGTATGCAGCGGAACGCTGTATCCAGCCTGAAGCCTGCTGATACACATTGTTGTACAGGATGAGTGCCCGTTCCGTTCCAGCACGATTTGACCAGGCAAATACATTTTCATTTACCGTGCCGTTTTCCCAGAAATCATAGAGATGAAAATGCTCAACCCCGGCGAAAATGTATCGTTTTTTCATGAGGGGGAAGATTTCCCGGTGATGTCTTGCAACCAGCGTGTTGTCCGGCTGTTCGTCACGGTATGCTTTGCGGTATTCCATACCGTATTTTTCCTCGAAGCCTTCAACCTGCCCGTGCCCGAACATGGGGAGGCCTGGCATCGCAACCATCATGGTACATACCCCGAAATATTTGTCGCCCTTTCCGAACTGGGTAACGGCGGTTTCCTCGTCGGGATTGTTCATGAAATTCACATACCGTTTGAGAATCTCTGGATCAAATTCGATCGTGTTTTTTATCGTGCTCCGGTATTTTTCGTTTTCCTCACGTTTGAGCATGTTCATGAATGCTGAATTGTACACACGGTGCATGCCGAGCGTGCGGACAAAGTAGCCCTCCATCATCCAGAAAGCTTCGGCGAGAAGAAGCGTATCCGGAATTTCTTTTGCGCAACGGTCAACCACCTCCCGCCAGAACTCTTCCGGAATTCTGCGTTCAAACTCGTCCCGTGAAAGGGCAAATCTCGAGCGGGACGCTATATCTCCGCCTTTACCGGGTTCAGGATACCACAGGCGCTGGATGTGCTTTTTCGCCAGAACCATGGCGGCGTCGAACCTGATGATGGGAAAATTCGATGCAACATGCAGGATTTTCTGAATTACGGCTTCCCGTGATTCCGGATTGAGGAAGTCGATTTGCGCTGTATCATTCCAGGGCATACCGGTTCCGTCATTACCGTGGTAGATATAACGTGTGTCACCGGTATGGTGGTCTACCCGCTTGAAAACTACCGCACAGTCGCTTTTTGAGTAATAATGGTTTTCCAGATAGATTCCCACCCGGTCATCATGGGAAAGGTTTTCTCCGGAGAAGTCGTAGCCCGGGAAAGGGCTTTCCTTCGTCTGTATAAAGAAATCCGGCTTGTTAATTACCCAGGAAGAATCCATACCGGTGTGGTTCGGCACCATGTCCGAGGCCATGCGGATACCCCGCTTCCAGGCACGGGCACGGAGATTATCAAGGGCTTCCCACCCGCCCAGTTCTTCTGCAATCTCATAATCGTTCAGGCTGTAAGCGCTGGCAGCTGCTTCCGGATTTCCGCAAATCTGTTTGATGCGGGCGCTGGCCGGGGATCTTTCCCATAGACCGATAAGCCACAGACCGGTGAATCCCGCCTGTTCGATGAAATCAAGCTCCTCATCTGGAATCTGGTCGAGCCGGGTAATGGGCCGTTGGTATTTCCTGCTCAACTGGTCGAGCCAGACGAGGGCGCTTTTCGCAATCATGACTACATTGGGCATCCAGTCACGATCCGGACTGAATCGCTCATACTCCCTGCTGATGTCATCGAAGTTGTAAATCGGCAGATCATACCCGTCTGTGCCCGGACCCGGCCCCCATCCGGGTTTTTCTTCTTCGGCGATGAGATCAAGCCCGGAAAGAAGACGTGCGAGCCATTCGCCCAGGATATCCGCCCAGCGGGTTCGGACATATTCGAGCTGACCCTTGAGGTCGAAGGGAGAATAATCAACCGGTGCCGTGAGCATGGACACAAGATCCCGGTTTTCCGGACCGAATGGAGGATTTTCTGCTGACCACGAACGAAAGATATTCCAGAAGCTCTGGTAAGCAGGATCTTTTTTGAGCGTTTCTTCGGTGAACAGGGGGTAAAAGGATTCCAGCGCGGGATTCTTGTTTGCCAGACGAAGCAGAATCAGCTCTTCAAGAGCAATTGCCCTGTGCGGGATCCCTGCGCTGTCAGCTCCGGAAAGCCAGGCTTCCGTGGTTGTTTTACCCCGATATACCGCCCGGGGAGGAAATTCGGTCGTAAAAGCGAACAGAATACGGTCCAAAGCCTCCCGGCCGAGCATGTCTTCCAGGCGGAGCAAGGCTCCGGTGAAGAAAGACGGTTCGGTCTTTTCCCGATAAAGGCGGCACACGTAGTGGAATATCTCGTCGAGAAGGCCCATGGCATTGAGCTGACCGGTACGCAGATAGCGCTCAGGATGGTTTTTCCCGTCGACCTTCCGGTTGTACTTTTCGGCAAAATCCTGAACTGCGGTGATATTCGCGAAGATGACATTCCCTGAAGACGCAAAAAGAGTATCGTCGAAGCCGCAGTCTTTTCTGATTGCCGCACTGATATGGAATTCCATGAATTGTCGGTCCGGGCAAGTACCGGTGCCTATCGGCAGGATCGGGTTCGTCGGGGTAACATTCATTTTTCAGCTCCATGGGTCCCTGTAATAGCGCGCCGGGATGTAACCAGACGGGAAATGGCAGAAACGAGATTATGATTCTTCTTGATGTTTTCGAGAGTATCGGGAAGCCGCCATGTCCAGTTGAACTCGGACACGGTTCCCGGAATGTTTATCCGGTCATCAGCAGAATCTGCTGAACGATAAGTATCGCAGAGATCGAGAAGATCCTGGATTGGCGGTACGAAAAGCCGGGACGGTGTTCGGGCAAACTGCTCCAGAACACGGGCGGCGGTTTCCGGTGAATAGGTGTCGGAAAAAGGGCCTGCTTCAGACCAGGAGGATTGAACAACTTCGGCGCCCTCTTCCTGTTCCCACCATCCGCGCAGGGTGGAGGAATCATGAACCGATGTTGTTGCGACACTGTTCGGACCATAGGTATCCAGCGGCTTGAGGGGTTGCCCCGAATCGTTCCAGAAGCGCTCCCATCGAAGGACTTTGAGCCCCAGTATGCCCAGATCGCCAAGCACTGACGGAACACAATCGGGAATGCTTCCCAGATCTTCGGCACAAGCGAGCATTGGTGTTGAACCGGTAATGGCTGAAAGAATTGATCGCCCCTGAGCTTCCCAAAGTTCGTTGTTTTTTTCTGTTTTTGTCCGGATGAGTTCTTCCATCTGGGTTCGTTCTTCGTCGGTGAAAGATTTCCACGCCGTGGTTTCGCGGTAGTTCCATACCGGCGCATACAGGGGAACCCCTTTATCGTCCCGGCTGCTTTCCTGTAAAAGCCGGTCCCGCCAACAGCGGACAAGAATTTCCTGTACCGCAGGGGGAATATCCGCATTGTAAATATCCTGTTCGTTCCTCAGATGGGATTTGAACACCCACAGCTCTTCCTCACGCACTCGATCCATTATCTTTTGGAGAATCCCGTGCGTTCCCAGATAATCAAAGTTGTTTACTTCTTCTACTGCCCGGGTGGGAACATGCGGTTCCGTAATCCAGCGGATTCTTTCGTCTGAAAACCCGAGCCGGTACAATTCTTCCCGGTATACCGGTTCATGGGGAATCGTCCAGCCGAGAAACCCTGTTCCGTTCCCCTGCGGGATGGCCCATATCCGGAAAAAGCCCAGAATGTGGTCGATCCGGTACGCCTCGTAATACCGGTCACAGGAAGCGATACGGTCTTTCCACCAGGAATATCCCGCTTCGGCAAGATTCTCCCAGTTGTAGATGGGGAATCCCCAGTTCTGGCCGAGAGGATTCATGTCGTCCGGAGGATTTCCTGCTCGAAGATCATCACGGAAAAACTCCGGATTTGCCCAGGCATCGCAGGAATCTTCATTCATGAGAATTGGAACGTCGCCCTTCAGGGCTATGTTTTTTTCACGGCAATACGTGCATGCCTCTTTGAATTGTTCGTCGAGCCGCATTTGCACCCATGCGTAAAAAAGATGATCGCTTTTTCGATGAGGACTCTCCCAACGTTTATGAATTTCTCCATGACTCGGTGTCTGGTGGGAATGCCATTGTTTCCATGAGGCATCGGCATTACGGTATTTGAGATTCATGAATACCGCATACTCAACAATCCAGGGATTATCTGTGATCCAGGATGCAAGGTCGGGAGATTCCCGGATGGATTGTTCTTCCGCGGCGTATATTCTGCGCAAAAGATCCATTTTTTCGTCGCGTATTGTCCGGTACGGGAAACGTTTCTCGTTTTCGAAACGGGCGTGTAATTTCCTGATTTCTGGAAGGAACGGTTTTGCCTCGGGAAGTGCATCAAGACTGATGTATACCGGATGGAGCGCAAAAGCGGAAAGCGCGCTGTACGGCGAACTCTCTGTTCCGGTGTCATTAACCGGTAAAAGCTGAATGAGGTCGAGTCCGGATTTTTTACAAAAATCAGCCAGGGGTATCAGATCGCGGAATTCACCGATTCCACAGCTTTGTGCAGATCGTAACGCACCGACAGGTACAGCGATACCGGTGACCGGATGATCAAATTGTGGGAATTGCATGATTCCTCCCTCTTCCTTACCAGTATAGGGCACAAGAGTCAAAAAAGGAAGTAAGGCCCGTACCTGTTCCCGTTTTCCTAAATAAAACCACGACTCCAGTGCCAAACGGGGCGAGCCAGGGATGAAGAAAAGGGCTGTGTGCGGGTAAAGTCGGGCAGCCAGGAGGAGTCTTCAACCAACTCTTGCATAAAACCATCATCAATGCCATAACGGTCGAGCAGGACGGGGAGTGAATCGTATTCAACTTCTGAAAGATGACGTTCCGGGGGCTGGTCAGAATTCTTTCCTGCCTGCGGCACTGGTGTGTACTGGGTCATGAGGGAAAGAAGGGCGCGGTCTTTGAGATTCGCAGCAAACCATGCGAGAACCTCCCGGGTATCGTCGCCGTATTCAGGCAGGACAAGATGACGTACAATCATGGCTGGCTGGAAAGAACTTTTCTCTGCCTGTTCCGCCATGTAGATCAGCGCCTTCCGGACCGTTTCCGGATAATCCGCAACCCGGAAAAACTGCGCGGCCACGGAGGAACTCACGGTTTTGAGATCCGGAAGCCAGCGGTCAACGATACCGTCGAGAAGTTTCAGTGCATCGACTGTTTCATATCCCGAAGAATTCCATAGTATCGGGAGTGTGAATCCTTTGTTACGTGCAACCTGCAAACAGGTAGCAAGAGCCGGGATGGCGTGGCTGCCGGTAACAATGTTGATGTTTTCCGCTCCGGCATCCCGGAGTGCACAGCTGATTGCATAAAACTCGTCGCAGCATACCACCTTTCCCATTGATTCATGAGAAATTTGATAATTCTGGCAAAATGAACAGCCGAGATTACAACCGGTAACAAAAATCGTACCTGAACCACCGGCTCCTGTTATCGGAGGCTCTTCGCCGAAATGAAGCCCGGCCCAGGCCAGACGGAGTTCGGCGGTTTCTCCGCAAAAGCCGGTTTCTCCCGCATTGCGGTTAACACCGCAGAATCGGGGACAAAGCATGCAAGATTGATAAGCTTTTTCCATAGGTGACGAAAGTATATCAACCCGGTAACAAATAAAAAAGCCGGTCTCACACCGGCTTATGCAGGCCTTTTTCCTCCCTTTTGGGGGTCCCACCATGGATTCGGCCTGACGGGTATCCCTGCTCCATTAAGGAACAGGGTGAAAAATCATTGTGTTTTGCCGGTCTCTCTCCGGCAGGATACGTAAGGTGGATTTGTCATAGGAACCTCCCATGTCTTACAAAACGAAGCGAACGAACGTCCTGTTCGTTCATTCCGATGGCAGTTGTCATACCTTCAAGTCAAATATCGTACTCCTCCAGCGGGAAGTCAAGAGGACTGCTACCAAAAATGTTGAAAAAATCTGGCTCAAGAAGTCAGAATTCTTAGCCATTCTGCCATGATTTACCCTATATACCTCTTTACGGGAGGTATATCATGCCACATCTCTGCGGACGCTTGTCCGTAGGACGATCGGCCGCCGGCCGAG
>CAZVEL010000047.1:0-1779 GCA_964626305.1 uncultured Treponema sp.
AGAGGATTGGTGATCCGTTCCTCGACAAGGCGGGCGGCGTTACGGGCCCCGTATTCCACGGAATATCCCTGCCCGGCAAGAAATGCGACCGCATCCGGACGTACATCCAGAACAACCGCTTTTTCACGAAGACGGAGCGCAACGGCATCAAGCTCTTTGCGGACAATTTTTTCCATAACCTCCCGGGACAGTGGACCGAAGGGGACCACCGCGTCAAGACGATTACGGAACTCGGGAGAAAAGGTTCGCTCAACGGCATCGGAAACCGCGCTATCAGTATAATCGCCACCACCGAATCCTATGGCGGGACGATTCATGTCTCGCGCGCCCGCGTTACTCGTCATTATCAGTATTACATTCCGGAAATTGGCCTGCCGACCCTGATTATCCGTCAAGGTAGCATAATCCATTATCTGCAGGAGAATGTTGAAAACATCCTGATGGGCCTTTTCTATCTCGTCCAGGAGAAGAACCGCATGGGGAGTCTTCCGGACCGCGTCCGTCAGCAGGCCACCCTCGTCAAATCCAACATAGCCGGGAGGAGAACCGATGAGACGGCTTACCGCATGCTTTTCCTGATATTCGCTCATATCGAAACGATGGAGCGCAATCCCGAGCACCTGCGAAAGTGTCCGGGCAAGCTCGGTTTTTCCCACGCCGGTCGGTCCCACAAAAAGGAAGTTGGCAACCGGCTTCCCCGGAGCGCGAAATCCGGCACGGGATCGTTTAACCGCCGTAATAACCTTATTAACCGCTTCATTCTGACCGTAAATGCTCTGTAACAATACCGGTTCAAGCTCGCGAAGCCGATCCGTTTCACCCGAGGAAACCGTTCGTTCGGGGATACGGGCTATTTTTGCCACTACCGATTCTATAAAGGCCCGCTCTACAAGCGGAAAGGGTTCTGTCTCCGGTTCATTCTCCAGAGATTGTGGTACCGGCGTTCCGGCGTTTATACGAACACGGGCACCAGCCTCGTCAATAACGTCTATGGCTTTATCCGGGAGCCGGCGGTCGTTGATAAACTGGGCGGAAAGATGTACCGCCTGTTCAATAGCCTCGTCAGTGTAGATAACGCCATGAAATTCCTCATAGCGTTTTTTTAGCCCGGACAGAATCGCAATCGTATCCTGTTCGGAGGGCTCGGTAATATCAATCTTCTGGAACCGCCGGGAGAGGGCATGATCTTTATCGAAGTACTTGGAATACTCCTCGTACGTTGTCGATCCGATACAGCGTATTTTCCCGGATGCCAAAACCGGTTTCATGAGATTTGAAGCATCAAGCGTTCCGCCGCCGGTGGAGCCCGCCCCGATTATGGTGTGTATCTCGTCTATAAAAAGAATGCACTTGTCCTTCTTGAGCAACTCATCCATAACTTTTTTGATGCGGTCTTCGAAATCACCACGGAATTTCGTTCCGGCAACGAGAGCTCCCATATCAAGACTGTACAGCTCATAATCCCACAGGAGCTGGGGAACGTCTTTGCTCGCGATCCGCTGGGCAAGTCCTTCGGTGATGGCGGTTTTACCTACTCCGGCATCGCCAACATGAACGGGATTATTCTTCATTCTCCTGCAAAGCACCTGCACCGTACGATCAAGTTCATCCTCGCGCCCGATCAGGGGTTCAAGTTTTCCCTCGCGCGCAAGCGCTGTAAGCTCCACCGTGTACCGCTCAAGCATGCTCCGCTTCACGGACTTCTGGCGGGGATTTGAAGCATCCTCCGCTGACACGTCATCCGGATCGCCGGGAGAATCACCATTTTCCATGCGCCGT
>CAZVEL010000048.1:0-6317 GCA_964626305.1 uncultured Treponema sp.
GCTTGCTAAACAACAGGCGTTATTAAATATGGCAGCATGACAAAATGGAAATCCAATGATTTTCTTTATGTCAAATTGCGAACAAGACTGGACACTATCAAAAAACCTGGTTTTAGTAGTTGCAAATAGGTAACTACAGTATTATAATTACAGTGTGAACTTTGAATGGGATGAAAAAAAGAACAGAATCAATAAAAGAAAACATCATCTGGGTTTTGAAGATGCGTTATACGTCTTTGCTGATCCGTTTGCGGTGACCCGGTGTGATAACAATGGAAAAGAGGATCGTCAGCAGATCCTTGGACAGATCAATGGCATACTAATGGTTTTGGTCGTCTTTACAATTCGGAAAGGCGAGCCTGACGAAATAATACGGATACTATCCGCTCGAAAAGCAACACAAGCGGAGAGGAGGTTGTATGAAGAAGGTAGCTGGAATTAAAGCGATGGATAACGCGACAAAAAGAAGGATACAAGTTCTCGCGAACATGCCCGATTCAGAAATAGATACCAGTGAAATACCTGAATGGACAAAAGATGATTTCGCGTGTACCGTACCTTTTTATAGCCTCTATAAGCCAAGAAAAGAGCAGATAACAGCGCGAATTGATGCAGATGTACTAGCCTGGCTAAAAAGCTTTGGAAAAGGATACCAAACCCTCATGAACGAGCTATTACGGAAAGAAATGCTGGAATCAAAGGATAAACCGGGAGAAGGTATAGTATCGACAAAACGTTAATCGTCTGATTCTGCGGCTTTGAGAAACATATCGATATTTTGAGAAGAACCTTCTGCTGATTCGGTGGAAGGTTCTCTATGCAATGTTCACTAGTAATTCTGCGTGACCAGAAGCCTGTCAGGTTATTCTTGCGTATTTCGGTGAAACCTGCCACCGATTCCGGTCGATGACTGCCACCTGACTGATACCAAAATCAAATTAACAATGTAGCAGATTTGGGTCACTAACCGGAGTCGTTTTTCGCAAAGGAACCACCTTTACGTTCTATCCGGTAAATGCAGCTGTGCCCCTACAAGGCGAACTTGTTCGACCGGGTAGCCAAGCGGGTTTAGTAAATACTTTACGATACATGGTATTCATCGTATGCTCTACATGTGGGATCTCCCATACGGAGGAAACGAATACAGGCGATCAAAGAATATGATGCAAGAATAGATACAAGGAAACGAGCAACCATTCGGGGAGCAAAATATACCAATTATAGGGCGCTTGAATTCCCCAATGGGAAAAATTGAAGATTAGCGAACACGATCAGCAAACAACCCCAAAAGGAGCCCCCGCCATGATCACAATAACAAATACCGAAAACCTTGCCGGTGTGACAATATCCGGCGACCAGAACGACCTGGAAGCACTTGTTGACGCGTTCTATGCCGTAACAATAGAAGAAGACGATACAAAGAACAGGGCATTCTATGACAACTCTACACGGGTTCTGGGCGTGTGTTATGATATACGACACGCGGCAATGGGCGACCGGGATATAGTGCTGGTGGAAAATGGAATGGACCGGGACCTCATGACGGCACATAAAAAGATAACACCGGAACATAACGTGCAGTATGCAGTGAACTACCTGTACCCGGAAATGATCTTTGTTGTGTCGGCCCTCAATGAACTCATGGAACTGTACATGCGCAAAAACAGCAAGCCAAAAAGCGACTACTGCGTTGCCCTGAACAAAAACGTAATATGGGATACCCACATCGCGACCTTGCGCGCATTCCAGGCCGCATTCAGCACCTGTGTTCGGGAAACCCTGACCCCGGCAGCAGAACACTACGGATGCTCCCCGTCCGACTTGCGTATGCGCGGTCATGAATACCCAGAAAATATTGTGTGGTAACATTTGTGCCATCCGGAATAACGCTACCATGAATGCTTCAAACACTGCTGTGTAGAAAACATGTACGTGAATGCCAACAAAACCTATGACCTGTTTGAAAAATTGACTCCGTCTTCCCGAAAAGACCATCCCCACCAACCCAAACAGCCCCTTGCAAAAATACCGCCTCACGATAAAAGTTTCACCCTGCTCAACAATATACCCTCTGCCCCATGACTAATTGGCATGAATAAACGGTTGACAGTAGAAACAGGGTGACAGTATCCTTCTTCTGGTCGGCGTTGTTAAAACACTGGTCAGTTCAGGTTGAGGAGTAGTGTATGAGAATTGGAAAGAATATGTGGAATACAACGGGTGTGCTGCTTTTTGCTGTGGCATTGTTGATGGCGTCCTGTTCTGACGCGAATGAGGCAGAGCCTCTTCTTGACAGTAAAGATTACAATGTCTTTCTGGAAGAATCCAAGATCGACAGTTACGACGATTATACCTATGAGTTCTGGAACCAGGATGATAAAGGGAACGCCGCCATGGGGTTGCGGGCAGACGGCTCTTTCGAGGTGGCCTGGGAAGGCATTTTCAACATGCTGGCACGAAACGGCATGCGACCCGGTAATGACGTGACGACGGTTGACTATACTGTTGAGGAGTACCAGGCAACCTCCGCTTCGTATTTATGTGTTTACGGCTGGTTTTATAATGGAGACTATGAAGATCTGGTTGAATACTATATTGTCGACAACTGGAAGAATTATGACCCGTCGGGGAATGCCACATACTATGGTTCCGTGATTGTCGACGGTGTTACGTACAAGCTTTATACCAGTGAACGCGTCCAACAGCCCTCCATTAACGGTACCGCAACGTTTACCCAGTACTGGAGTATCAGAGACCAAAGTGAACTGCGTACCAGTGGAACCATAGATGTACCCGCCCATTTCCAGGCCTGGGAAGAAGCAGGTCTTTCAATTGGATCAACCAGGTATGAGGTTTCGTTCTGTGTTGAGGGGTACGGCGGAGACTCTGGCGGAAGCGGCCACGCGAATGTCACCAAGTTACGCTTCGGCACCGAGTAGCACGGTCTCTCCCCCGCCTATCCTTGCGCCTTCTTCGAACGGCTGTGAGCAGGGCCAGTGCGCGCGCCGGCCTGATGTGTGCCTCAGTCTTGAAGATCGTGCAGTACCGTATACTTGGTATATGGAGGAATGTGTATGTTGTATATAGTTCCCTTATTGATCAGTATCGCCGTCAATGGCGTGTTTTTTGTACTCGCGGCGCGGATGAAGACCGACGTCTTTACCGACATAACCTACAGTCTCACCTTTGTACTCGTGGCGGCGTTCGCGTTTGCTTTCCGGGCGGGATCAATCCCGGAGCAGGTGTTCGCGCTTGCCTTCGTGCTTGCCTGGGCCGTCCGGCTCGGCTCGTATCTCTTTGCCCGTATCCGCAAAACCGGCGTTGACCACCGGTTCGACGCCATGCGCGACAATCCGGTGAGCTTCGGCTCGTTCTGGGCCCTGCAGGCGGTGACGGTGTGGATCGTCATGCTTCCGTACTGCGCGCTCATGGCCGGCGGAGATGAGGCGCCCGTTTCTCCCTTCGTTGCCCGGCTCTTCTTTCTGGCCGGGTCGGTTATCTTCGTGGCCGGCTTCCTTCTGGAAGCGGTCGCGGACCGGCAGAAGAGCGTGTTCAAGGGCAACCCCGAAAACGCGGGGAAGTTCATGGACCGGGGATTGTGGGCGCTTTCGCGGCATCCGAATTATTTCGGTGAAATGCTCGTGTGGTGGGGTATCGCTCTCGTTGCGTTTCCCTGGATGCACGGCTGGGCCCTCTTGACCATGATTGGCCCGGTGTTCATTACCGTGCTCCTTCTCTTTGTAAGCGGCATTCCCCTTGTGGAAAAGGCCTGGAAGGAGAAGTGGGGCGATGATCCCGCGTTTCAGGCGTACCTGAAGAAGACGCCCCTGCTTGTGCCGTTCGGCAAAAAACGTGCATGATCCCGTTCGCTCTTGCCGTGCCCGGCGCATATCTTCTCGGCTCGTTTCCCTCGGCGCTGATTGCCGGTCATCTTGCACGCGGTATTGATATCCGCCGCCACGGGAGCGGGAACGCGGGAGCCACGAACACCCTCCGTGTGCTCGGGAAGGGGTGGGCGGCCGCCGTGCTCGGTGCCGACTTCGCGAAGGGGGCGCTTGCCGTGCTCCTCGCGGGGTATTTTTTTCCCGCCGCGGGAGATTCCGTACGGGTTGCCGCCGGGTTATCCGTGGTGGCGGGGCATGTGTTTCCCCTGTTTTCCGGTTTCCGGGGCGGCAAGGGGGTGGCGCCTGCCGCCGGCATGCTCACCGCGCTTTTTCCGCCGCTTGCTCCGGTCTGTGCGTTTGTGTTTGCGCTTGTTTTGGCGGTGTGGAAGAAGGCGTCGCTCGCTTCGCTTATAACGGCGGTAGCGTTGCCATTTGTCTACGCCCTCCTTTCCGTGGCCGTTTTTCGCGTTTTTTCTTTCTGGATTCTTGGATTATGCAGTATCATTACGGTAGTTGTGGTGTATACGCACCGATCCAACATTCGCCGCCTGCGTGAGGGGAGTGAACCCGACGTGGGCGCACCATGAGCGGGAGTACCATGTCTGAAGTTGTCAGTTTGAACGGATTCCATATTGCCCAGAGTTTTTTTTCCGGGTTCGAGCAGCTCAGGAAAGACCGTGAGCACCTGAACCGCATCAATGTATTTCCGGTTCCAGACGGCGATACCGGGAACAATATGGTCTCCACGCTTTTGAACGTTTCACAGGAACTCCGTCCTGCGAGGTCGGTGCACGATACGTTCCGCGTCATGGCCGATGCGGCCATTTCGGGGGCCCGGGGAAATTCGGGCATGATCGTGGCACAGTTTTTGTACGGAATTTACCGTGAGGTGGGGGAGCGTGCCCGTCTTACCACGGCAGAGTTCGCGCTTGCCATGCGGAACGCCGTTCAGTATGCGTACCGGGCAATCGATAATCCCGCCGAGGGCACCATCATTACCGTGCTCCGCCACTGGACCGATGAACTCCATCAGTTGAGCGCCACCGTGCACGATTTTCGGGAACTCATGATGAAAAGCCGTGATGCGGCGCACCGGGCGCTTGAGCATACGAAAGAGGAACTTGCCGTGCTTTCGAAGGCCGGCGTGGTTGATGCCGGCGCACAGGGTTTTGTGTCTTTCCTGGACGGTATTCTCGTGTTGCTCCGGTCGGGCAAACCCGTCAGGCGCGGTCCGGTTTCCCGCGAAGCTCCGGGGTGGGAATTCACCGACGACGGCGCCGAGGATATTCCGGTGGACGGGAACATTCCCTTCCGCTATTGCACCGAGGTGCTCCTTGCAACGAAGCTTGCGGATGCCGGTCTGCTGCGCGAGGCGCTCCACGGAGAGGGCGACTCCCTCATCGTGACGCAGGGCGTGGGTAAGATGCGCATTCATCTTCATACAAATGATCCCGAGCGGCTGCTCTCCCGGCTTCGCGCGTTCGGCACGGTGTTAAACCAGAAAGTTGACGACATGGTCCGCCAGTTTCAGGCGGTTCATGAGCGAGCCGCTGCTGTTGCCATCGTGACCGATTCCATCGCGGATATTCCGCCCGAGCTCATGGACGCTCTCCAGATTCATCTGGTGCCGCAGCGAATTCTCTGGGGCGATGAAATCTATCTTGACCGCGTTACCATGACCGGGAAAACGTTTTATCCCCTCCTCGACGAGCGGAAGGACTATCCCGGCAGTTCCCTGCCCGATCCCGCGTCTATCCGGGCCATGTTCCGTCATCTTGCCGCGCATTATACCGCGATTGTTGCTCTGCCGGTTTCGGCGGCGATCAGTGGCACCTGGAACGCCATGCGAGTTGAAGCGGAAGCCCTGCGTGATGAAGGGTACCCGATACAGGTAGTGGACACCCGGCTCAATTCGGTGGCCCAGGGGCTGGTGGTTCTTGAAACGGCCCGTGCGGCGGCCGCCGGCGCCGGTTTTGACGAGCTCGTGAAGATTGCCGAAGCGGCACGTGAGCGGACGACAATTTTTGTTGGTGTGAGTACATTCAAATACATGGTGCGCGGCGGGCGGGTGAGCCGTTTGAAAGGGCTTGTCGCGACCGCGCTGAATCTGAAACCGGTAATAACCCTGGACAAGGACGGGAAGGGCGCGGTGTTCGGCAAGGCGTTTTCGCAAAAGGGCGTTATCAGAAAAATTAT
The DNA here is from genome assembly GCA_964626305.1 of uncultured Treponema sp. GTDB lineage: Bacteria > Spirochaetota > Spirochaetia > Treponematales > Treponemataceae > Teretinema. The sequence goes on from CAZVEL010000048.1 coordinate 6,081, forward strand.
CGACACCGTTTCGCGTATGCGCGATGAGGCCGGCATCGTGCGGTACGCGGTGGTTCACGCGGCTTCACCCGAACGGGCGGCCGACTTCGCCGAGCAGCTTGAAGCACTGCTCGGAATGCCTCCCGAGTACATCATGGAAATATCGCCGATCGTGGGAAGTCATGCCGGCAAGGGCGCGGTTGCCGTTGCCGTGGTGGAAAAAAGTTCCTGAGTATCCGGGTTCTTGATCGATTACAA
>CAZVEL010000049.1:0-2149 GCA_964626305.1 uncultured Treponema sp.
GCGTTTTCAACCTCATAATCGCGATAATCCGCATCATAGCGCCGGGCAAGATACTCCGGCCGCGGGCGTGGATTCTGATACACATGGCCGCAACCGGTACAACGCTGAAAAGAGTAGGTTACAAGATCCCACAGAAGACGGACATGGCTTGAACCACAAACAGGACAGACAACAACATCACTAACTTCATCGGGAGCGGGGCCTTTAAAAAATGTCTTCATACCCGGCGATTGTAGCATGGTTACCCGTTTCGTGCTACGCGGGAAAAAAAAGCCGCAGCACGACACAGTCGGCTGCGGCTTGCTGACCATTCGGGCAGGGTGTTACACAACACCGTGCGCAATCATGGTCCTCGCGACCTTGAGGAATCCGGCAATATTCGCACCGGCGACATAGTCACCTTCTTTGCCAAACTCTTTTGATGCCGCGTAGGCATTGTCGTGAATGCTTTTCATGATTCCCTTGAGTTTGGTGTCCACTTCTTCACGCGACCAGGCAAGACGCATGGAGTTCTGGCTCATCTCGAGGCCCGAGGTTGCAACGCCACCCGCATTGGAGGCCTTTCCGGGAGCAAAGAGTGTACCGTTTTTCTGGAAAATTTCCACCGCTTCGGGAGTGGACGGCATGTTCGCGCCTTCGGCTACGAGCTTGCAGCCGCCCTTGACGAGTGCGTCCGCTTCCTCGCCGGAAATTTCGTTCTGGGTAGCACAGGGGAACGCACAGTCAACCGGAACACCCCAGGGGCGTTTGCCTTCGGTGTAGGTAGCACCGGAATACTTCTTGGCGTATTCACTGATGCGTCCGCGCTTGACGTTCTTGAGGTCCATAACAAACGCGAGTTTCTCTTCGTCGATTCCGTCGGGATCATGAATGAATCCGGCTGAATCAGAAAGCGTCACCGGTTTTGCCCCGAGCTGCAGCAGCTTCTGTACACAGTACTGTGCAACGTTTCCAGAGCCGGAAACAGAGCAGACCTTGCCTTTGAATCCGTCGCCTTTAACATTGAGCATGTTGTCTGCAAAATAGACACAACCGTATCCGGTTGCTTCAGGGCGGATAAGCGAGCCACCCCAATCAAGTCCCTTTCCGGTAAGAACACCGGTGAACTCATTGCGGAGCCGCTTGTACTGCCCAAACATGTAGCCAATTTCACGCGCACCAACACCGATATCTCCTGCAGGAACGTCGGTATTCGGTCCAATGTGGCGGGAAAGCTCCGTCATCAAACTCTGACAGAAGCGCATAACTTCACCATCGGATTTTCCATGGGGATCAAAGTCCGAACCGCCCTTGCCGCCGCCCATGGGAAGGGTGGTAAGACTGTTCTTGAAAACCTGTTCAAAGCCGAGAAATTTAAGAATGGAAAGATTTACTGATGCATGAAAGCGCATACCACCCTTGTAGGGCCCGAGCGCACTGTTAAACTGTACCCGGTAGGCACGGTTTACGCAGATTTTTCCTTCGTCATTTACCCAGGGTACCCTGAACATGATTACACGTTCCGGTTCAACGATCCGTTCAAGAATGGAATACTTTTTCAGATCGGGCATCTGGTTTACAACGGGTTCAAGTGTTTCAAGAACCTCTTCAACAGCCTGAAGGAATTCAGGTTCAGATGCATTGCGGGTTTTCACCTGGCCAAGAACATCCTGAATGTACGGATTTGCCATATCACTACTCCTCTTTGAGTAAAAGGGATTACGTCTTTGTAATCCTTGTGCCAATTATGACTATGGCACGTCTACTCCTTGCGGGGAAAAGTATACCATTATGAAAAAATCATGTACAGATATTTCAAAAAAAGCCGCCGGCATATATACCGGCGGCTTGTTATTACATAACAGGTTCGTTTTACTCCCCAAACATGGTACGGAAATCCTCAAGCCGGGTTTTCACCACGGCAATGTCCGCCTTGTGCAGAACACTCTTGAGTTCTGCATTCTGATTTTTTGCCATGTCCACATAGGGTTTCATTTCGGGATTATCCTTGAACTGTTGTTCAAACTGGAGCAGCTGCTCGTCCATCTCGACAGTCTGATACGCTGCGGTGATCACAATCATCTTTTCAAAGCCGTTCGACCCCATGCCGTGCTTCTTGAAAATCCCCATGATTTCGGCAGGAACAACCATAGAGCGCAATTCCGCGAAA
>CAZVEL010000050.1:0-3782 GCA_964626305.1 uncultured Treponema sp.
TTTTATTTTTAATAATAAGTTTTGTGGGACTGAGCTCAATTATCTCATAGTATGAGACAGTTAAAGGAATATCTGGATGTTTCATCAGAATTTACTGAACAGATGGATATCCAGCCGAGTGAATTTATTGGGGAGGATGTTCCCGTTGACTTTGTGGACAGTGTTTTTTCCCTCCCCGAAGTGGAATTCCCCCAGGATATCGGGAAAAAGGGACATTATTTTGTACTGCCGCTCAAGGTTACCAATGTATCCGACCATCCGATTAATCTCGAACTCACCGGTGTTGTTTTTAATTCAATAAATGTTCTGGACAATACCGAATTCCTTAAACTCAAACCGGGGAAAAAAGGAACATTTCGGGCACATATTCAGCTCCCGGATACCCTCCCGCTCGGGAAACAGAGTATTCCCCTTTCGCTCCGCTTTTCCGGAAATGTCCGGACGGTACCCCAATCTGCCTATGTAACGCTGGAGCTGGTGCCTTTTTCCCTGCGCCAGAGCCTCCATCGCGGGGGACCGGTCGCATACGCCCTGATTCTCATTTTTCTAGCCATACTCATTGTGGCGATTGTTCTCTTTCTTATTGCACGCCGTACGGCAAGTCCCGGGGCCACGGCGATACGGTCTGCCGGCACGGAAGAAGTGGATACTGCCGGTATGGCAGGAGTTGCTTTCGCGTCCGGTGAAAACCGCGACAAGAACCTCGCCTATACCTCCGGCGAAAACCGCGATAAGAACATCACCTTCACCACTGAGCAGACTCATTCGACCGCTACGCTCGCTGCTCAGGCCTCTGAACTCGAAAAAACACGCAGAGAGCGGTTATCCATTCTTTCGGGGGCGGTTCCCGTTCATGCAGCACTGCAGAACCACCGTCAGGGGGCAAAAGCCGGAGAAGCGATTACTGTGCGGGAAAACCGGAGCATTATGCTCAACTTGTTTGTTCATAATCAGAATACCGCTATCGGCAGAAGAAATGTTCACCGCATGCGTGCTGGCTCACGTCTTTCACTGGGCGGCAGCACCTCGTCATTCCTGGTGTTCCTCGTACGATTCCCCCCACGCATTGCGGAAGTCCGCTTTGACGGAGTTCAGTGCACACTCGCCATTCTAAAACCCGAATTCTTCCCGTATGAGGAAGAAGTTATCATTGAGGACTGCATTGATCGTGAGTTCACCCTCGTGTCAGATCATGGATACGAGGTACAATTCACGCTCAGGGAATTCGAGGATCCGGTGGAACGGTTAAACCGGCTGCTTACCTCTATTCACTATTGATTATTTCATTATTTTTGTTCTCGTCTTCAAGAGCGCGTTTCGCCTGGCTTTGCAAACCGCCCATCTTTTCATCGGCAGCAATGGTTTCAACATGCCCTTTCAGGTTTCCAAAACGATTCTTGTTGAACATCTCGATACCGAGGCTTTTTGTGGTAACATCGCGGTGCTGAATGTAGGCTTCAGCCACACCGGACAGTGCAGGATCATTATGTTTCGCAAAGAGTTTACCGAGTTCATAGCGTATCCATTTTTTCCGGTCATCTTTCAAACTCGCGAAAGCAACCTGAACAGCGTCTTCAACAATTGCTGAAGGGGAATGTTCCATGAGGGCCTCTATAATCTTCATGCGGGTTTGATCCGCAGTTTTTTCTTCCCGTACCTGCTCGAGCATCCAGCGGGTAGTATCTGCCTCTCCGAGAATCGCCAGTACATCCAGGGATTTCATTTTCACCGCTCCGACAGGGTCATTTTGCGCCCGATACTGCACATAAGGGGCCGCCTCCACAGATTGCAGTTTTTTTAGCGATTCAAGCGCTTCCAGCCGCACTTTGTAATGGGTATCTTTCAGGCCTTCCAGGATCACATCGACCGCTACGCTGTCGGTAAACCCGGAAATACCGGAAACAACCGCAGCCCTGAGCATTGGATCTTCCGTTTCGTACAAATCTGCAAGAATATCCGCCCCACCCTGCCGTCCTATGGATCCGATGGCACGAACCGCAGTCGCCCGTATCATGACGTTTTCATCTTCATTTCCCGCTATGGAAACAAAATCTTCCCACACGGCTTCACTTTTCAGTTCACCGAGCGCTTCCATCACATTCTGCCGTATGATTAGACGCTGGCGTTCATCACCCTCTATGGTACCCTGCAAATACTCAACAAGATAGGCAGCATCATCTGCAGTGCCGATCTTGCCAAGGGTGCGTATTGCCCGATCACGGTATTCCAGCGCTTCATTGTCGAGAATGTTTCGTACAAGAATGGATGCCTCGGTCAGTTTTATCTTCTGAACATAGCTGAACACGGCATTCACGGTTGAGTTGGGATGTGCCCAGGGATCTTCAAGAACCTCCAGGGCAAAATCCGAAAAGGCAGGATTTTCCAGTGTCCCATACATGGAAAGAATACTTTCACGGACAGCAACGCTCCGGGTACGTTCAAAAAGGGATTCAAGATCGGCATTAAAGCTCGTATCCTTTTTTTGCTGTAAACTGCTCACGAGTTCAACGATTTCATTTTCAAGACCGTATTTAATAATATCACGCCGTTTATCTTCACTTTGTGCTGCAAGCAGGGAAAGAGAAGCGGTAACCAAAACAACAACAGCCAGACATTTGATGAAATATTTCAACTTGTCCCCCCGGTAATCCGTTTCATGAACTGATTTCTGTATTCCGTAAAGGTACCCTGCGCAATAGCAGCGCGAACTTCACCCATCATGGTATGTAAAAAAGCGAGATTATGAAAGGTTGCAAGCATTGAAAAAAGAATTTCATTTTGTTTGTACAGGTGTCGAAGATATGCACGTGAATAGTCCCGGCAAACCCTGCAGCTGCATGATGGATCAATGGGACCGAAATCCCGGGTATTGCTCTCCAGTTTGATGGAAAGCTGTCCCTCCCGGGTAAACAGCGATCCATTACGGGCGTTCCGGGTAGGAAGAACACAATCAAATATGTCTATCCCGTGGTATACGGCATCTAGTATGTAGTCCGGAGTCCCTATGCCCATGACATACCGCGGTTTATTATCGGGAAGGAGGATTGCCGTGGATTCAAGGAACTCGCGGTAAAGATCCTGTGGTTCACCGACTGATAACCCGCCTATCGCGATACCGGGAGTATCAATTTCAAGAAGTGCGTCCACGCTTTCATTACGGAGGTCGTGATAAAAATTCCCCTGAACAATACCGAACAGTTTTCCATGATAGTTATCTTTTGTCTCAAGCCAAGCTCGTTTTGCCCGACGTGTCCAGTCAATAGTTATATCGAGTGCTTCCCGGGCTTTTTTCCATTCAGTATCATACCCGGTGCATACATCCAGCTGCATCTGGATATCACTATTGAGCTGTACCTGGAGACCAACCACCGATTCAGGGGTGAGAAAATGTGATGAACCATCAATGTGACTGCGGAATTTCACGCCTTCACGAGTGATTTTTCGGAAATCAGCAAGGGAAAAGACTTGATATCCGCCGGAATCGGTGAGGAAGTTGCCCTTCCAGCCGGAAAATCCATGCAGTCCGCCGGCCTGCTCAATGATGTCGGTACCGGGACGGAGATACAGATGATAGGTATTCGCAAGAATTATTTCGAATCCTATCTCCTCCAGCCATTCGCTGGTTACCGCTTTTACAGTGGCGTTTGTTCCCACCGGCATGAAAGCCGGTGTTTGCACATCGCCATGCGGGAGTTTAAGTATCCCGGTACGAGCCCGGCTTGTCCGGTCACGGTGAATTTCAGTAAATATTGATTCTGTTTTAGACATGGTTACGTCCTTGC
>CAZVEL010000051.1:0-3501 GCA_964626305.1 uncultured Treponema sp.
TGTTAAAAAAACGAATAAAGACACGAGGCTTCCGTTTTGGCGGGCATTTCGCCGTACACATGCCGGGAAACTGTGTGAGTGCCTACTCTATTGCTTCGGCGGATAAACAGAAAAAAATGTTTGAAAAAGAAGCGGATATGGTGCGGAATATTGCGACGGTAATTGGCGCGGGAAAGAAAACCGGAGTCAAGACCAATTTGGGCCTTCTTGGACGACTTATGACCGGCTATGTCCATAAACCGTTCATGAAGGATGTTCATCGAAGTGCAAAACGGTATGAGGTAACCAAGGCATGTACCGGGTGTAAATTGTGTACTGAAGTGTGCCCGGCGGGGAATATCTGGATGGAAGATAAGCGCCCGGTATTCGGCGACCGCTGTGAAGCCTGTTATGCCTGTCTGCATCTTTGCCCGGAAGCCTGTATTCAGGATGGTCCGAAAACGGCGTCCCGCAGGCGGTATCATCAGCCCGATGTTTCGGTAAAAGACTTGATTGTGTATACGGTCAAATAAGGAGTGTGTAGAAAAAAAAGCCCTTCCGAGTTCCGGAAGGGCTTTTTATTTGTCAGGCGTCTGTTTAGAACGGCCGGTCGGCAAGATACTTGTATTCCTGCCACTGGCGTTTTACCTTTGCTTCTGCCTTCTTCAGGAGCATATCGGCACGTGCCGGATCTGCTGCCTTGAGAGTCTTGAAGCGGACTTCCTTGTACATGTAGTCCGCAATGTTATAGTCCGGTTCTTTGCTGTCGAGCTGGAAAGGATTCTTCCCTTCGTCCGCAAGGCGGGGATCAAAGCGGTACAGTGGCCAGAGTCCTGTTGTCACGGCTTCTTTCTGGTTGGTCATACCCTTTTCCATGTTGATTCCGTGGTTGATACAGTGGCTGTATGCAATAATGAGCGACGGGCCGTCGTACGCTTCCGCTTCGCGGAACGCCTTGATTACCTGGTTCATGTTTGCGCCCATGGAAATCTTTGCAACATAGACATATCCGTAGCTCATGGCCATCATGCCGAGGTCTTTCTTGCTGGTATCCTTACCGCCGGCCGCGAACTTCGCGACTGCGCCGATCGGGGTTGCCTTGGACATCTGTCCACCAGTATTGGAGTACACTTCGGTGTCGAGGACCAGAACATTGATGTCCCTGCCGGAGGCAAGAACATGGTCGAGACCCCCGTATCCGATGTCGTAGGCCCAGCCGTCACCACCGATTACCCAAACAGAGCGCTTGACGAAGTGGTCGGCGAGGGACACGAGTTCCTTTGCTTGTTCATCACTCGAAGAAGCAAGCTCCTTCTTGAGGGCTTCGATGTCCTTGCGCTGGGTTTCAATCGCGGTGTCGTCTGCCTGTTCATTTGCCAGTATCCGGCTAATAATGTCGGCAGCAACGCCTTTTTCTTTTACCGCAACAGCCACTTCACGGGCATACACCGCGAGCTTGTCGCTCGTGAGACGCATTCCGTAGCCGAATTCCGCGGCATCTTCAAAGAGGGAGTTGGACCATGCCGGACCCTGTCCTGCCGCGTTTTTCGCGTAGGGGGTGGACGGCAGGTTTCCTCCATAGATTGAGGAACAGCCGGTAGCGTTGGCAATTACCGCACGATCTCCGTACAGCTGTGAAAGAAGCTTGACGTAGGGGGTTTCACCGCAGCCTGCGCAGGCGCCGGAGAACTCGAAGAGCGGGCGCTTCATGGCAATGAACTTCGCGTTGGCAAGGTTGAGCTTGTCTGCGTCCGGATCGGGAAGGTCAAAGAAGAACTTCCAGTTTGCGGATTCCTCTTCGCGGTGTTCCGCGAAGTTTTTCATGTTGATTGCCTTGATTTCCGGGTTTTCCTTGGATTTTGCCGGGCACTGCTGTACGCAGAGACCACAGCCGGTGCAGTCTTCCGCGGAAGCCTGAATGGTGAATTTCCAGCCGGGGAATTCCTTTGTTTTGTAGTCCGCACTTTTGAAGGATGCCGGAGCGTTCTTAAGTTCGGCAGGATCAAACGCCTTGGCACGGATTACCGCATGGGGACAAACCATGGTGCACTGACCGCACTGGATACAGAGATCCGGTTCCCAAATGGGCATGCGTTCGGCGATTGCCCGCTTTTCGTACTGGGTTGAGGCACTCGGGAAGGTTCCGTCTTCGGGGAATTCGCTGACCTTTACTTCGTCTCCCTTGTTAATTGAAATGGTTCCGAGAACATTCTGTACGAAATCGGGAGCGTCAGCAGTCATGGCGGAAAGTTTCTTGAGCGAGCTGGATGCGGTCTTGGGATAGTCGACTTTCTCGACTCCGGCAAGCGCCATGTCGATGGTGTCGATGTTCTTCTTGACGACATCTGCGCCCTTCTTTCCGTAGGACTTCTCGATGAACTTCTTGATAAGCTCAACGGCTTCTGCTTCGGGAAGAATTCCGGAAATCTTGAAAAAGGCAGTCTGCATGACAACGTTGATGCGTCCGCCCATACCGGCTTTTTCGGCAATGGAAACCGCATCGATTACGTAGAATTTGAGTTCCTTGTCGATAATCTGCTGTTGTACTTCAACCGGGAGGTGATTCCAGACGTCATCCTTGCCATAGGGGCTGGTAAGAAGAAAGGTTCCTCCTTTCTTGGCGTTTGCGAGCATGTCGTATTTTTCAAGAAACGTGAACTTGTGACATGCCACAAAGTCTGCCTGGGTAACCAGGTAGGGCTTGCGAATGGCGTGCTTGCCGAACCGGAGATGGCTGGTGGTGATTGAACCGGACTTCTTGGAGTCATACACGAAGTAGGCCTGGGCCTTGTTGTCGGTTGCCTCTCCGATGATCTTGATGGAGTTCTTGTTTGCTCCAACGGTTCCGTCGGAGCCGAGACCGAAGAACATCGCCTGATGCATGTCCCGGTCTTCGAGTTGGAAGGACGCATCGTAGGAAAGGCTGGTTCCGGTAACATCGTCTTCAATTCCGATGGTGAAGTTGGCTTTTTTACCGTTTACGAGGTTGTCAAAGACCGCTTTGACCATGGCTGGGGTGAATTCTTTCGATCCGAGACCGTAGCGGCCCCCGAGCACAAGAGGGAAGTCCTTGAAAGGGCAGGTTCCAGCGGCCTGGGTTTCGCCGATCGCGGTCCGTACGTCTTCGTACAGGGGCTCGCCGAGGGATCCTGGTTCTTTGGTGCGATCGAGAACGGCGATTGCCTTCACGGTGGCGGGGAGTGCCTTTACGAAGAGTTCCGCGCTGAAGGGGCGGTAGAGGCGTACTTTGAGCACACCGACTTTTTCACCCTTTGCGTTGAGGGCCTCAACGGTTTCTTCAACGGTGTCCGCGCCGGAGCCCATAATGATGATTACACGTTCTGCGTCCGCCGGGCCGATATATTCATACAGCTTGTACTGGCGTCCGGTGAGCTTGGCGAACTTGTCCATGGCCTTCTGGACCATTGCCGGAACTTCGAGGTAGTACTTGTTTACCGCTTCGCGACCCTGAAAAAATACGTCAGGGTTCTGTGCTGTTCCGCGGATTGACGGGTTTTCAGG
>CAZVEL010000052.1:0-4946 GCA_964626305.1 uncultured Treponema sp.
ATTCAAGGTGATGTGATAGCTCCAGACGGAGTAACCATTTTGTCCTCAGGAACCGTTCTTGGATCGGTGATAACCAGAAAACTACAGGTTGAGCCGGAGGTAATTCTTCATGGTTCCTGTTTTGCGGTGGACGATGAAGATCGTTATAACGCGGCGCTTGCCGGATACAACAACCGGCAGGCAATGCGGCATTCATCCCGTGCCGCTTCCGGAGTTGTATGATGGCCCCTACGGGTCCGCTTGATCCCGTATCTCCTTTTTTTGCATCCATAGCAGGACAAGCCGCTGGCGGTGCTGTCAGGAAGGGAGAGAAGAAAAAAGAGACACCGGCAGCCCGCCGGTTTGACCGCTTGCTTGACGATAAAGCAGCAGAAGCTGAACAGCTGGATTCCGCGGCCGTTCCGCCGCATCTTGAAGGGCTCGCTCCCGAGGTAATTCTTGAAAAACTTCTTGATGACGTCCACTCGGCGGGAGATGTATTGAAGGAAAAGCAGCTTCCCGATACCATAATTGCATACAAAGAGGCAGTTCGGCATTTTGTTCGGTATGTAGTCAGCCGGACCTTTGATGTATCCGAAACCGTATCGGGTACGAACATCCTGAAGCGGAAGAAATTTACGCAGCTTCAGGTAATTGACAAGAAACTGGAGCAGTTGGCTGCAGGAATTCTTTCCAATCAACGGTCGCAAATGGACTTGTTGGGAAGAATCGAAGAAATCAACGGATTATTGGTAGACCTTATGTCCTGATACTCCGTCTCAAGGTGGAAACACGTATGGGTTCAGTCTTTGACCATGACTTGCCGGAAGAATCTCCGGAAGAAATAGCGGCGCTTGAAGATACGCAAACCAATGAGACAACACCGTCTTCCGACGAGGTTGTTTTTCCCGAACCGCTGTACCATTTGAAACTCGAATATTCCAGCGAAAGCCTCTACGCTACGGCTGAAGAGGATGTCTATGCTCAGGGCGATCATGTGTTGGTTCCCACCCGATACGGGAAAGATCTGGCTCTTGTTATGGGAACCGTTCGTGTTCCCATCGGTATTCGTGCGGATGATGTCGTTGTTATTGACCGCAAGGCTACAGACCATGATCTTGAGCAACGTGACGAATTGAAAGAAAAGGAAGACCATGCCTTTACTGTTTTCCGGGAAAAGGCGGAGCAGCATCATCTGGAGATGAAGCTTATAGCGACACATTATTTGATTGATGAACCGAAAATTCTTTTCTTTTTCAGTGCAGAAAACCGTGTTGATTTCCGGGATCTTGTAAAGGATCTTGTTTCCATTTTCAAGATGCGCATTGAATTAAGACAGATCGGTGTACGTGACGAGTCCCGTATTACCGGTGGTCTGGGTGTTTGTGGCCGGCCCTTTTGCTGCCATGCGGTTACTGACAAGCTTCGACCCGTTTCGATACGAATGGCAAAAGACCAGGGGTTATCTCTCAATTCCATGAAAATTTCTGGACAGTGCGGACGGCTTCTGTGTTGTCTTGCCTACGAGCACGAATGGTATTGCGAAGCGAAAAAGACGCTGCCGAACGAAGGAATACGCTTGCGGTATGAGGACACCAACTTCAGGGTTACCGAAGTTAATCCCCTTACCGGCATGATCCGGTTGCTCGGAGAAGATGGCCGCGTACTGGAACTGCCCTCCACCAGGTTGCAGCGTGTAGAAGGAAAATGGCGGATTCAGTAAGAACGCCTCTTAGGCACGGCAGATTACAACTGCAAAGGGGCTGTCGGGTACAAGCGGTGTTTCATCGTATCCACCGAAAGCCTTTGTTTCGCTGAACCCGGCTTCTTTTGCATATTCAATAATTTCGGATATCTGAAGCGGCAGGATATTTGTTGTTTTATACAGTTGTACAATTTGTCCGTTCCCCAGTTCCAGCTGTGCGTCAAGGAGAAGCTTTCCGGAACCGTCTGGAACAAGTTTTCGGGACAGTCTTACACGGATTGAAGACCGTTCCGGAAGGGCCACGCTGTTGATGCTGCCGTCGGGCCCGAAGTTGTATACATGCAAAACCAGAAACCCTCCCGGGACAAGAAGTTTCTTTGTGTCATGAAGGAATTTCCGTACCAGCGTTATATCTCCAAGATAGGGAAGTGTATTGTCCACACAGGCGATGATATTGAACGATTCCTCTTTCAGGAACCGCCCGATATCAAGCGAGTTCATTTCAAAAAAACGAATAGTGGAGAACGAAGACTTGATTCTTCTCTGTGCCGTTGCGACCATGTCGGGATTGGCATCAATACCGGTTATATCAAGATTATGGACAGAAAGACGGTTCTCCAGAGTCCCGGTACCACAACCGATTCCGAGAAAGCGGAAAAGCGGCGGCGGTGACACGTCGGATTCTTCTTTCAGTTGCTCGACGATCCGGAGAATGCAGGAAAGCGCTCCTTCGTCCAGCGGAAAAAGCTCGTCGTAGTATTCAACAATACGAGAATAAAACTCCTGTAGATTGCCAATCGTTGAACCTTCTGTCTGCGTTCCAGGAAAGGTGTGCTCCATGATTGCTCCTTTTCGGTACGCACCTACTTTTTTAACGAAGCAAGGTACTCTTCAAGCTTTTGGGCGGTTGTTCGGCTTATGGCATGTTCCATGCGGCAGGCATCCTGCTCAGCCGTTTCATCATCAATACCGAGAATTTCGGTAAGAAACATTTTAAGTGCATTGTGCCGGGCTCGTACAGCCCGTGCCTTTTTTAAACCAACAGTAGTCAGCCGGATGTTACCATAGTGCTCGTGTTCAACAAGCCCAGAATCACGAAGGACTCCCAGTGATTTATTGACACTTGCTCGCGATACTCCGAGTGTTCTCGCAATATCTACGGAACGTGCGAACCCAGTTTCCTGTGAAAAATCCAGGATGGTCTCGAGATAATCTTGCTTTGATGCGCTTAATGAATCCGGCATATATGTCAAACTATACTGCAAAGTATTTGACTAGACAACAGAATTCTTGTATTGTCAAAGTAATTTGAGGTTAACAAATGAGTCTTGACCAAATTCGGCCGGGCGAGAAGGCCGTAATTGCAGCAGTCGGAGGGACCGGCTCCCTTCGCAGACGTCTTCTTGATATGGGTTTGACTCCCGGTACGCAGATTTTCGTCCGGAAGGTTGCACCCTTTGGTGATCCTCTTGAACTCTCTCTTCGTGGGTATGAGCTTACTTTGCGGAACGAGGATGCGAAGAAGATCAAGGTTCATCGGGCGGTTTATTGATGATTCGGATAGCACTTGCCGGAAATCAGAATTGTGGAAAGACAACTCTCTTTAACCAGCTGACCGGCAGTAACCAGCATGTAGGCAATTTCCCGGGCGTAACGGTAGAGAAAAAAACCGGAGAAATCCGCGGACATCCCGATCTGACCGTCATAGATCTTCCCGGAATATATTCTCTTTCTCCGTATACCTCCGAAGAAGTAATTGCTCGTGATCAGCTGGTTCATCATCGTCCGGATGTAATTATCAATATCGTTGATGCAACAAATTTTGAACGGAATTTGTATTTGTCCCTTCAGCTTCTTCCTCTCGGGCTTCCTGTTGTGATTGCGTTGAACATGATGGATGAAGTGCGCGCAAACGGATGGAGCATTGATATTCCGGCCTTGGAAGAGGAACTCGGGGTATATGTGGTCCCCATTGTGGCAAACAAAAACGAGGGGATCCCGGAACTTGTCGAGCGTGTGTATGATGCCGTTGCAGAACCATCCCCCGGAGAAATCCGGATGCCACGGAGAATAGATTTTTGTGAAGGACCGGTTCACAAGGCGCTTCATGCCATAACTCATCTTGTGGAAAAACCTGCCCGCGAAGCAGGATACGAGCCACGTTTTGCCGCTACCAAGCTTATTGAAGGGGACCCTCTCCTTGAAACCGATCTCAGACTTTCTGCCCCTGACCGGGATATTATAAAGCGTATTGTCCGTGAAATGGAAACGGATCTCGGAACGGACCGGGAAGCGGCTATCGCAGATATGCGTTATGCGTTCATAGAACGACTTGTCCGGGATACCGTGAAAAAGAAACAAGAATCCAGGGAACAGATACGGTCCCGGCGGATAGATACGGTTCTTACCCATCGATTTTTTGCCCTGCCCGTTTTTCTTACGATAATGATGCTGATCTTCTGGATCACCTTTGGTCCTGCAGGCTCTTTGGTAGGCGGATTTTTTGAACAAAGTATCGAATATCTTACCAGCATAACATCGCGAGCACTGCTTGCTGCCGGGGTAAGTTCATGGATGCATTCCCTCATTATTGACGGCGCATTTGTTGGAATTGGAAGTGTGCTCTCATTCCTTCCCCTGATTGTAATTTTGTTCTTTTTTCTCTCCCTTCTTGAAGATACCGGATATATGGCGCGAGTTGCCTTTGTTCTGGATTCGTTGCTACGGAAAATAGGTCTTTCGGGTCGTTCCTTTGTTCCCATGCTGATCGGATTTGGTTGTACTGTTCCTGCAATCATGGCAACACGAACTCTTTCCAGTGACCGTGACCGGCGCATGACCATTTTGCTTACGCCCTTTATGTCTTGTTCTGCGAAGGTCCCGGTGTATCTCGTATTTTGCAGCCTATTTTTTCCGGAAAATACCACACTGGTTGTGGGCTTTCTGTATGTGACCGGTATACTTGTCGCAATCCTTACCGGTCTTTTATTCAAAGCCACCCTGTTCCGGGGAAACTCCGTTCCCTTCGTTATGGAGCTGCCGGTTTACCGCTTTCCGTCCATGAAAACAGTATTCTTCCATCTTGGAGACAAGGTAAAAGATTTTGTAACAAAAGCATTTACCATAATTTTTCTCGGATCTCTCATTATCTGGTTTTTAACCAATGGGCACCTCTAAAAACTAGAGGAATTTTCCAAAATTTGTAATTGTGATATTCTCTATCCGGGAGGACGAGAAATGGCGCAGCAAAAAGGATTTTTTG
>CAZVEL010000053.1:0-3084 GCA_964626305.1 uncultured Treponema sp.
AACGTGATGTACTTGTTCGCGAACGCTTCCGCTTCGCTTCGGGAAAACGGCCGGAAAAAACCCTTGAGAACCTGCAGGGCCAGAATGATGTTTTCACGAACAGAAAAGTCTTCTATTATACCATCACCCTTCCGGTCTTCGGGAAGATACCCCATACCATGTTTCATGGAGTCTTTCGGCTTGGTTATTTTTGTTTCTTTACCATTAACTTTTATAGTCCCGCCGGTAATACGGTCAGCACCGAAAATAGCCCGGACACTTTCGCTGCGACCGGAACCGAGAAGTCCGATAAAACCATTCACTTCACCTTTATGAATCCTGAAGTCAAATGGTTTTGTTCCTTCAGCACTGGATAAGCCCTGTGCTTCGTATACAACCTCGGTATTCTGTTTTCTTTCTTTTTTCTGCTGTAATACTTCAGACATATCGGCCAGTTCTTTCCCCATCATTGCGGAAATGAGCTTGACCCGTGGTAATTCCTGTATTTCATAGACACCGACCAGATTGCCGTTCCGTAAAACAGTAATGCGGTCGCTGATTTCATAGACCTGTTCAAGGAAGTGGGTGATGAAAATAATTCCGACTCCGCGGGATTTCAAATCCCGCATAAGAGAAAAAAGAAGTGCAACTTCGCGGTCATCAAGCGACGAAGTCGGCTCATCGAGAATGAGCACCTTGCATTCCATATCAACAGCGCGCGCCACGGCGACCATCTGTTGTACCGCAAGGGAACAGGATCCCAGCTGACGGGTTGCCGTCGTGGGAATCTTCAGTTTTTTAAGCAATTCCGTTGCCTTTTTTTCCTGGGCCCGCCAATTCACGAAACGGTAATTGCCACGCCCGATAAACATGTTCTCGGCAACGGTAAGATTGGGACACAGGGTAATTTCCTGATACACGGTGCTGATACCCTGATTCTGGGCATCCTGCGGGGAGCGAATAGAAAGATCATTTCCAACTCCGGTAAGATTAATCTCGCCGGAATCTTTTGAATACACACCGGTCAATACTTTCACGAGGGTCGATTTACCGGCACCGTTTTCCCCCATCAGCGCGTGAATCTCGCCCTTTCTCAGGCTGAAATCAACATTGTTCAGGGCACGTACCCCCGGGAACGTTTTCGTGATTCCACGCATGGATAAAACTGTTTCATTGTTCATTGAAAAGAACCACCTGCTATACGTTAAACGGCTGGAAAAAGTGACGGCGCGAAACGTGCGGGAAATACACATCCCGCGCCGTCAGACTTATTTACGATACGGTGTCTTAGTCTCCAAGACCGTACTTGTCGATATCTGCCTGGGAAATGGTTTTTGCATCAAATCCCTTTTCTTCGGAAATTACCTTCTTCTGAGTAATGGTTCCGCCAGCTTCGATCTTCTTGATCATGTTGTCGATAACAGCTGCCTGGAAAGGACTGCACTGACCATCATAATTCCAGTTACCGGCAAGGAGTTCGCGGAGAGCCCACTTGTTGCAGTCGAAGCCCATCACGACAACATCACCGTCAACACCATGGGTAATACCGGCTTCGTCGAGCGCGGCAACAGCACCTTTGGCCATACCATCGTTTTCAGCATAGATAACATTGAACTTCTGCCCGGAGTTTATAACGGATTCAACAATTTTCTTGGCTTCGGCTTCGTCCCATGTTGCGGTCTGCTGGGCAACTTTCTTCATCCGTCCCGCCTTGAATTCGGCTTCAAGCGCATTGGTGCGGCCGATCTGGGCATCGCTGCCCATGGCACCCTGGATATGGATTACATTGTATTCAGGAAGCTTCTGATCCTTGAGCCATGCAACAGCGGTGTCACCCTGGTTGGCCATGTCGGAAACAACCGCTGCTTCATAAAGGCTTTCATCCGCATTGAGCATACGGTCAAAGAGGAATACCTTGATGCCTGATTCCTGAGCATTGCGAAGAACAGAATCCCAGCCATCGGTTGCAGCGGCTGAAAGAAGAATGTAGTCCACACCATCGGTAATGAACTGTGAAGCAGCATTGAGCTGCTCGTCGTTCTTCAGGCTGTAGAAGGTTGAAACTTCATAACCGTTCTCTTTGGTGAACACTTTTTCGAAGTCTGCAACATTAGCCGCACGGTATCCGGATTCGGACGGGGGATTGTTTACGATACCAACCTTGATAAGACCGGAATCCTGCTGACCACCGGCAAATACTACCAGCGGAGCCACTGCGAACAGAACGAGCAGCATGCACAAAATTTTTTTCATGGAACCCTCCTTAAGGGAACGAACTAAAATAAGGATCAAAACAGTCGTTCCAGTCCAGGGTTTGCACAAAGAGGTTTCCCTTCGCTCTTCAAGACTCAACTCGATACCGTGGCTGAAACGGTTTTAATCTTTCCGTTAAACGGCAACGCCGCCTATAGTACGAGCATGGTACAACCGCCCCGTTTGGAAGTACATGCAGTATTTTATCCATTTGGTATGAATTTTTACTGATAACAAAAACCCAAACACAGCCCGTTCGGGAAAAAGTTAATTTTTTTATTACAAACAGGTGATTATTTACGATTCATTCCGGGATCGAGGCACAACGTGGGAGGCGGCGCGTACTGGCCCTGCTCACAGCCGTTCGAAGAAAGGGCCACGCGAGGCGAACGCCCGCAAAGTACGGGCATAAAAAAACACGGCCCCCCGGCCCACGCGCCGTGCGGCACGATGCTCCGGGGGATACCGCTTTATTATGGCAGGAAAGAACTACCAGTCGAGGCTGTCGATGTAGAGCGTCTCACTCGAGGCTTCGGTTGCGCCGTACTTGATCGCGACAACACTTACCGCAACAACATCAGAAATGTCGAACCCTTCCGCGGTATAGTCGGAAGCATCACCGAAGGCATAACTCACCGTGGTCCATGCGTCCTTCGTGTCAATCACCACCCCGGTTCCCTGCGACGCGTTCCAGCTACTGTCCCAGAACACCAGCTTGACCGCGCTGAGCGTACCCGAGGAGGGAACAAGTGCGTTAATCGAAACCGTCTTTCCGGTGAGATCAACCGGAGTCGCGATCCCCGCGGCGGAGAGAATCGTTTTGAATGACCACTGGGCAACATCAGCTGAGTA
>CAZVEL010000054.1:0-2295 GCA_964626305.1 uncultured Treponema sp.
AAACAACGGATGAAACGGCGTCCGCCGGTATACCGGCGGTTTCGAGAAGCACGGCTATTCCGGCCCGTACAGCACCTTTAGCG
Source organism: uncultured Treponema sp. (assembly GCA_964626305.1). GTDB lineage: Bacteria > Spirochaetota > Spirochaetia > Treponematales > Treponemataceae > Teretinema. Next base: position 84 of record CAZVEL010000054.1, read on the forward strand.
AGTTGTATTTCGCGCACATCCTGCTGGGTGAGTCGAACCGTACCGGCAGGATCAAGACGAACGCCGCTTTCAGCACAAACAGGAGCCAGCGCTCCATCCGCCTGTATAAGTTCGCTTTCCAACGCACAGGCAGTAAAGTCCAGAATGCCCGAACCGCATATGCCGGCAAGCTGTCCCTCTTTGCCGCCGGGTATGATTTCATAATCAAAGCGAGTCCCGCTACTGGTCACCGAGGACACCGCACCCGGGATACACCCGGTTCCGCAGGAGATGGAGCCACCCTCAAAGGCCGGTCCGGCAGCAGCAGACGCACAGTAGTGGAGCCCATTCCGGGAGAGCACCATCTCGGCATTGGTTCCCAGGTCGATAAAAAGACGGTTTTCCGCAGTATCATTCCGGGAAAGCGTGCAAACTCCGCCAACCACGTCTCCTCCCAGAAAGGCGCTTACTGCGGGCAAAACGAGTACGGTGCACCCGGACGCCGGGAGATGAACAGAAAGGTCCGTGGAAAAAAGGTCGTAAAAGGGGCGTTCCTCATATACGGTTTTTTCCGGGGTAAAAGGGGCTTGGCCCATTCCTGCGCAGGACAGGCCGAGAAAAAGGTGCGCCATGACGGTATTCGCGGCGACAGCGACACAGCCGACCCGACTGCCCGAGACTCCGGCAGTCTGAATCAATTGGATTATTCCGTCCAGAACATTCTGGTGAACGGTGTTTTTCAGGGATTCGCTCTGGCCGGCGTTCGCGGCACGAATTCTTGAAATCACATCACTTCCCCATCGCCGTTGACCGTTCAGAAGGGACGCCGAGGACAGGATTTCTCCGGTGGTTCGGTCAACAAGCTCAAAAGCAATAGTAGTTGTCCCAAGATCCACTGCAATTCCGAGCGGCGTCGACTCATCACCGGAAAAAACCGGCTTCGGGAGAGGAATACGGTAACTGTGTACAATCCGGTATCCCCCGGCGGGTACCCGTATTTCACCGGCACAGGCAGCCCCATAACGATTTTGTGCATCCGGTTGGTTATTCATCGTCGTCTCCACAGGTATTCCAGAGAAACACCGCTCCGACAAGGGTGACTGCTGCAGTCAACGCTGAAAGACTGGTGAGCGGCGGTCGGAGCTCAAAGCTCAGTGCGTACACTGTGTGCAGCAGAATCGCGAATACCGGCATAAATAATCCCGGAATGCGCCGGGAACCGCAACGATGACGGTCGTACTGAGGAGGATCACAGAGCCACCGGGCGATAAAAACAGCAAGGGACGCGTGAAGAGGGACTGCAGTAATGAATCTGAGAGGCAATGACCCGGGAACGCTGAATGCAAAAAAAACGTTTTCGAGCGAGGCAAAGGCCAGGGCAATACAGACCGCCCGGGCATAAATTGTTTTTGACGGGAGAACAGAACGATCCGTACCGCTCCGCGAAAAGGGCACAATGGCAAGCAGTTTGGACAGTTCTTCAGGAACCGCGGTTAGCGCAAACGCGACGAATACCGGTACAATGGCCGGGGGGAAGTATGCGGCAACTGGTTCAAGAGCAAAACGCGCAGCTACGGAAAAAACAACAGCTATTGAGGCAGCAAGAGTAAACAGGAACAGGTGCGGTATGCCAGCATGTTTTAACACCAGGCAATAGAGAAACCAGAGCAAACAGGGTAGAAATGACAAAACAACAATGAATACAGCGGCCATGGGAAAAGAATAGCGGGCCTTTCCCTTTAATACAAGCGGAAAAAAGACTATAGTTTTTTCATGAACACGCCCGTAACCATTATACTTTTAGGAATGAAGCATTGTGGAAAAACGAGTACCGGAAAGATCCTTGCGGACAATCTTTCCCGGCCCTTCCTTGATTCCGATGATGAAATCACCCGGATTTCGGGAAATAGCCCACGGGAATTGTGGGACATAGGGGGAGCGAAACTCATGATGCAGTGGGAAACCAAAGCCTGCGAGTCCATATTCGAAAAACACGCACCCGGAGCCTCAAACGGTCCTTGTGTACTCGCTACGGGAGGGGGAATTGCCGACAACCGGGATGCGTGCGCTGTTCTTTCCCGGACCGGAACAACCCTATACCTTAATACCGCCTTTGATCTTCTGTACGAACGGGTCCGGGAGAGCGCCAGACGTGACGGCCGACTGCCTCCGTTCCTGCAGGGACCCGATCCGGAAGAAAAGTTCCGGGGAACTTTTTTCCCGGAGAACCACC
>CAZVEL010000055.1:0-5548 GCA_964626305.1 uncultured Treponema sp.
CACTAGTGATAAATTACGTAGACTCAAACCCTTCCGTACCATCTGCGTTCCAGGATATCCGCCTTCATCTACATAGTAACCAAATGTCGATTCAATCAAAGTGATATCCTGTACATTCCCGGTATCGGGATTTACGTCAACTCTGTCCACAATGGCGATATGACTGGTAAAATCACCAATATCATAATACCAATAGAAAACATCCCCCGGAACTATCCGATTTAACTGGGACATTGCGGCAGTATTACCATTAGGATCGTCTACAATATCGACAAAATCTTTGCCACGCATAGTTCAGATCCGATATCTGGTTCTATCATCGCTGGCTGCCGTCCATGAAACCTGTATTGCATCGGTAGTCCATGAGTCAATCGTAATCGTTCCGTTGTTACCGGCCGCGGGGGCTGTAATGTCGGCCGCTGGATGTGGAATGTCTTTTATTGCCGGAGAACTGCCTGAATCGCAACCGATTAGTACTGACACTGTGAAAGTAGTAATTATGACGAATATACTTTTCATTTGATCCTCTCTTAAAGACACTAACATCCAGTTCTCATGCATATCAACTTTTTTTTATGTTGCCAGGTGTATCCGGAGTTCTGTAACCGTCAATTAAACCGCACCTTCTGCTACGTATAGAAACATAGTAATCTTTGCTCCAGAAAATACAAGAGGAGCAAAGTATAAAGCAATTTACTCAAAAACAAAAAGACGATCTTGTGCAAGCATACCTTCAAAGCGGAATTTCCTGCACAGAATACTGCAAACAACATGATCTGCATCCGAATACCCTGTACCGGTGGAAAAAGCACTGTGTGCGATACAGCAGAATCTTGTGAATCTGACCGGAATGGATTAATCTTTATCCGGAGGCCTTCAATGAAGCGTGTTACTATCTCCGTTATACTGTTTGTTTTTTTGTGGTCCCTGTTACCGGCGCCTGCTTCGGCCAAAGAGAAGCCTTTGGACTTTCAGCCGCGCATGAACTACGGTGCGCTTCTTGAACCGGAAGGACGGATCCTTCACGGGGCGGGTCAGGACCCCGAATCCTTTAAAATCTACAGCAGGCTGCCCTCTGATCCCCCTCCGGCCATCACTATGCCCTATTACAATCTAAAGAATCTCCCGAAGCGTTTCTCTCTCAATTGAGACGTGAACTTATATATTTTTCCGAACGGGGTATTTGTCTGATACCTCAGATCGGGGTGCAAATGACCACCGACGGCAAGCCGGAAAAGCATTACGAAGACCGGGTTGCCGCCGGTGAACACGACACCAACCTGCGCAAATTGTTGATCGGACTCAAGGAGACAGGCCATCCCGTATTTCTGCGGATTGGTTATGAGTTTAACGGCCTCTCATGGAATGGGTACGAACCCGCTTCCTATAAAGCCGCATGGATCCATATCACAGGGATGGCTCGAGAGCTAGAACTGGAAGCGGCAACCGTCTGGTGTGCAGCTATCCACTCTTGGGTCAATCCCCCAACGCTCGACAATCAGCGGTTCCGCTGGATGGATTACTATCCCGGTGATACCTGGGTCGACTGGTGGAGTGTTGATACCTTTGATAAAAGCGAATTCAAATCAGATGCCTTGAAATTGTTTCTCAGGGAAGCTGACCGCCATGGCAAACCGGTGATGATCGGTGAATCCACTCCGAAGCATGTCGGCGTTAAGAAGGGAAAATCCAGCTGGAATGCCTGGTTCGATCCCTGGTTTCGGATGATGGCCGACAATCCCGGTATCAAGGCGTTCTGTTATATTAATTGGGACTGGTCGATGTATCCCCAGTGGAAGGATTGGGGCGATTCCCGACTCCAAGTAAATAAAACCGTCGGGAACAATTTTGCTGCAGTACTGAAGGATCCTCTTTTTTTCCATGGGACTTCAGAAGAAACGGTCAGGACAGCCTTAGGTTTGTCCGACGGGGATGTCAAAGATCTTCCGGCCCCCGTCTTATCCGGAAACTCCGATACTGTGGCGGGCGTAACCCTTGTCTGGACCTGGCCCGGAAAACCGGACGCACTGCTCCGGTACGAGATACTCCGTAACGGGACGGTTGTATACACAACCACCGGAAACAGATGGAACGATACAGCCCTTAAAGCGGGAGAAAAATATAGCTATACTATTCGTGCTGTCGGTAAATCGGGCCGGGTGAGTCCCTTGTCGGGACCGTTTACTATTACAGCCCCCCCTATTCTAAACAAAATCCGTGGCGGCAACTTCGAAACTGAGAGCGGATTTTTTCTTCGGGTTTTTGAAGGGGGTGAAGCGAGCTTTAAAGAAGCAGGACAAAACGGATCGGGGATAGGTGAGGTTACGTTGACAAAAACCACCGGAACCAACTGGCATATCCAGTTGAACCATCCGCTGAGGGTCGAACCGGATATGATCTATAATTTTTCCGGTGAGATTTCTGCAGAAAAGGAATGCACGATCCAGATTTTTTGGCAGAAGGCCGAGGCTCCTTACAAGGTGTATCTGGTACGTGAGGAAAAGATCGGGCCTGTACCCCGCCGCATCGTCATTAAAGACTTTTCGGTACCTGTCGGAGATGATATCTTTCTGGCCTTTATGATGGGGTCTCTACCGGTCACAGTTGTCCGGTTTGACAATATTGTCGTTGAAGAGAGACTCCCGTGAAACAGCATCGGGAGCTCTAAGGGTGGCTGGCAACCAGGGAATTACTAGTAGTTTCTATACTTTCAAACGTTCCGCCGACCCAAAGTGCCCGACAATAAAGCACTCGATCATACTGTGCAAACATCCTAAACCTGTAATAACCCCGAGTGTTTTTTTTCATCCCGACGCTTTGTAATAACTTCCCACAGAATGTATCCGCTCATGGCCACGGCAAGAAGGGCGCAGAGAACTGCGAGCGCGAGAAGAATCATGAGTTTTTCCGCTTCCTGTCGCGCTCGCTCTACGCGGTATAACGAGAAAGATAGATCGACCACCGGCTCTCCGTCCGGGGTTAGGGAGATTCCGGTAACCAGGGCGGTTTGGTTGGCATGTGGCTCGTACGGGAATTGCGAATACAGCTGTTCCAGTTCTTTAAGTGCTTCTTCGTAATGCGGAGTTTCCGCTATCCAGGATTCATGCGGCGCACGACCAAAAGAGCGGGCGGTAAGATGCGGAATCCGGTAGGGATTAAAATGCCGTTCTTTTAAGTACGATACCGGAAGGGGATAGTAAGAGGCAGGGGTGTTATAATCGCTGATAATTGATATGCCCGGTTCACCGAGCACTGCACGGGAGAGCTCAGCCGTTAGTAGTTCATTGATGGCGTCGGTTTCTTCGCGGATGAATGCTTTCCAGGAGCGAAGGAGTCTGTCGGTATTGGAATTATCCGGATTAGCCTCGTAGGCCGAAGCTGCATTGAGAAAAGACGCAAAGTGTAGTGATGTCGGAAATGCCTCTATAAAATCCGCGAGTGATTCGTTTGAGGTAAACCGGTCTATATAAAATGAGATGTAAAGGAGGCGTTCCTCCGGATAATTTGATTCGATGAAGATTCTGGTGCACAGCGGTGTTCGGATGAGCTGCCTCAGAAGCGCTGAACGGGCGCGAGCTTCAGAAAAATCCGGTTGTTGCGTTAGTCTTTTTTCTATTAGGCGATATGCGTATTGTCCGTGTGTATGGGTAGGGTTTTCCACAATGGCGAAGTTATCGAAGCATACCTGTGAACCCGGGGGAAGATCTTTGACATCAGCAAGTGTTCCAGCGAGCTGTTCGATCGAATCGAACGTTCGCACTGTCTGACCATGTTCCTTCCAGTTGAGGTAATCTTTCGCGATGGAAAAAGAATCGGTTGCGCTAGCGTATATGAGAAGAGTAACCGCTGTTATGATGAATGGAAGGAGAAAACGCATCCAGTTCCGGCTCCAGTGGTTTTGTTCGATCGACCACAGTAGGTCGCCATAGGAATCTGGAATCGAAGTGGTATAGAAGGTTGTGTGGTTTTTTGGATGAATCCATCCTTTCACCATAACTTCTTGTCCTTCTTCACAGACGGTAAGTCCTTTGGGAAGGACCTGGAGCATAAAACGATCTACCATGATCCGGCTTCCCCGGAACACAGTGGTCCCTGAGAGTTTGATTTGACTTGTTTTCTGTACCGCACGGGCGCTGCCGGGAAAGAGTATCCAGAGAAAAGAAGCCGCGTTGAGGGCGGCTTCGGCGTACAGCAGGATGCTGGGGAGCTGATGGTTCCAAACCAGGAGCATGATGCTGCCGGCCAGCAGCATGATCGTCGCAGTAATCCTGAGAGGCGGATGGTAGGTTGTGTATTCTTTTACAGAAGGCACTTCTTTCCGGTCGAAGATTTTTGATTTTCCCTGTGGTGCCGCGGCAAAGTTTCTTTTTTCGAAGGCGTCCCGCGCGGCGGATTCCTGTCGAACCGTCCATGAATCATTAAATGAAACAGGAATGACCGTTCCATTTGAAAGAAGGACAAGCTCGGCGGTGTTTTCCAGATTCTCGTGGAGGCTGCTTTCCATACACTGCAGGAAATGAAAGGGAAGCGGACCGATGGCGTGCTGCATACGCGATTCTGCTCCGTATCTGTCTCTGATTGTGGTATATCCGTAATGTCCGGTAATGACGACTACCCGGGCGTCAGCCGGTAAGCGTCTTGCAAGACGCGGATAGATTTTTTTACAGGCAGCCGCTTCCTCAGTGGTGAGCGTCCGGGAAACCAGATCCATTCGGGCAATATCCTTCGCGGTTTTTAGCAAGCGGTATCTGGTAGAGACAATAGAGAAAATGCTATAAATAGTAGGTATATGATCATGAAGGCAAAAAAAGCCAAGTTAAGCAAAGCGACAAGGAAGTTCATGGGTCAATACTAGCGGCAACCAGGGAAAGGGGCAAGTGAGTCAAACCGCTCAACCGTCCGCATCTCCCCGGGTCCGGAATCGGGAATGATACCACGATGCTCAAGAGTAATATTCCCGTTATCATCGTAGCGTCGGCAACCTGCGACGATTGAGAAGTCCTCATTGACTCGCTCACCTTCTCCGTCATGTTGCCGATAGCATCGAATGAAAAACTCTGATTGTACGACGCCGTGTACAAAGGTGCGGTTCCAGGCCGTTTGACACTGACCGCTTCAACCCCGGTAAGCTGGTAGAGCTAGTAAAGCTATCAAAGATAAAGACTGAGGCACAAAGCCGGACGGCGCGCGATCTGGCCCTGCTCACAGCCGTTCGAAGCAATGGCCACGTAGGGCGTTATCAAACAGGACTGATTTCGCTTGCATTCTGTTCCCTTTTATGGTAACCTTACAGTGTGAAGTATACGGTTACCATTCAAAAAAAGGCATTGAAGGTTATCAAGAAAGCCCCGGCCCGGTTCAAACCAATTGGCCAAACTATTCAATGCTCGGAAAGGTAACGTATCACTGTCACCTGGATTACCATTGGGTCGCCTGCTGGCGACATGAAAATGAATCGATCGTTATAGAGGTACTGTTGCGAGTTCGTGCGAAAACGTCCCATATTGATGTTCAGATAACCGGACCCGGTGCTGATATTCTTGTCGAT
>CAZVEL010000056.1:0-8913 GCA_964626305.1 uncultured Treponema sp.
CAGAGTAAATAGCATGAATACACAATAGCACTGATTTACGCAAAAAAAAGGTTGTTTGCTGCGATTGTCGTTGTTTTTTTGGTATGATGATATACTTGATGAATACGTAAAGATTTGGAGGGTTTCCATGGAAAACGAATCACGCAGGGTTTCTGCCAGCCGGTACGATCTCATGTTTTATCTATACGGTGCACCGATTTTTCTGGCCGGACTGCTTTCACTTCGATGTTTTTTACGGAGTCGCCTCGTTGGAGGAGCTTTTTTCATTTTTTGTGCAATTACTCTCGCCTATATTGTTGAGTTGTCAGCACAGAAAAAAGAGGGTAAAGCGAGTTTTGGCGTGTTTTCCCGGTTTGGGCTTTCTTTTGCTGTTGTAACGGTTCCTGCCGTCATCGTTATTTTCCTGGGCGTTTTTCATCCGGCATGGATTGCCGCCGGGACGGTTTTCCTTCTCTCTGGTCACGTTTACCTCTCCCGTATGGGGAATAGAACAGAACGATACGAGGCTACAACCGTGGTAATTTGTCTTGTCCAGCTCGTGCTGGTACCCCTGTTTCTCCTGCTCTATTATACCGGAGCCGTGGTTTCAGTTTTCTTTATTTGGCTCTTTCCTGCATACTGTGTCCTCGTTTCGGCGGGTATGAGCATTATTACCGCACTGCTCCCGGTGCGAATTCTTGCTCCGATCCTTGCGGTTGTCAGCATGGTTTCTGTACTAACCGGATTGCTCAGTGAATTTGTTTTGTAGCAGGCTTCGTCCGTGTCAGGCGTTTTCTGTCGTTCGGGCGCTTTTTGCGGTTTTCTTTCTACTGTGCGCCGTAAGGCCCGATGCGCAAACCCTGGTTTCCGGACATCCGCTTCGTGTTATCACAACGGAGCATTTTGATATTATCTTTCCCGAAGAATCCCGTCCGGGGGCCGAATTCCTCGCAGTGATAGCGGACCGGCATCTTGACGAAATTACTTCCCTGCTCGGTATTTCCTGGACTGAACGGATTCCGGTTACGTTGACCCCATTCACCGACCAGTTTAACGGGTATATGAGTTCCTTCCCGTATTCTCACATAGTTCTGTATGATGCTCCTCCCGACGTGGAGTTTGTTACCTACCGGAATTCGCTGGAAAGCCTCTTTGTTCACGAGCTGGTGCATGTTGTCTCCCTGGCGACCCGTTCATCGTTTTTTCAAAGATTGAATCGGATCTTTGGCGGATGGATTATGCCCGCGGCCCTTTCTGCGCCCATGTTCATGGTTGAAGGGGTTACCGTGAGTTTCGAAAGCCGCGATGGCTTCGGCCGGGCAAACGATCCGCTGGTTCATCATCGGCTTGCCCAGGCAGAATATGAGGGGACCTTTCTTTCCCCGGTACAGGCATCCGGGACCTGGGACCGGCCGCCATTTTCCCGGGCCTATTACGAGTATGGCGGAATGTTTTCCTCATGGCTCCAGAAAAGGTTCGGGATGGAGTTGTACGCGAAACTCTGGCAGGAACTGGGGGAATTTCCACGTGTCTCCTTGTGGTATGCACATTCTGGTGTTTACGCAGCATTCGAACAGGTATATCAGCTTCCACTTCTTGATGCATGGCGGGAATTCGAAAAAACTTTTCAAATTCCGGATATAACCGAAAATACCGATGGTATCCTTACCGGGAAAGACCGCATGATCCTTTCAGTTGTTGCGGAAAATGGCAGGGTGTATTTTCTTGATCGCTATTCGAGGCGGGTTCACCGGTATGATCCGGATACGGGCAATACAGAAACAGTCGTGAAAGTAGACGCTGAAAGCGAATCGGTTTCACTTTCTCCAGACAGAACCCGGCTGCTTGTTTCGGGATTCCGGAACCGGGGCGCGCTTGCTTCCGCGGAAGTGCGTGAGTACGACGCACAAACCGGTGCAAAAACCGGACGGGCATGGCGCGGACTTACCGCGGCCGCATACTTCCGTGACGGGATTGTGGGTCTTTCCCACGAAGGGCATGCAAGCCGCCTCGTCTACGATGAACGTCCGGGAACCCGCCGCATTCTTCTGTCCGGCACATCCGAACTTCTTTTTTCAGCTCCGGTACCCCTTGATTCATCTCGAATCGCTTTTATTTCGGCGGAGCGCGGCATTCGCGCTCTCCGGATGTACGATGCGGACACCGGGGACGTTTTTACGTTCTCTGCGGGAGCGGCGCTGGACCGAAAAATCTGGCCGTATATCCGGGGGCTTTCCGCCGGGGGGGGGGAACTTCTTTTTTCATACCATGATGGTGAAGGCTTGTATAAACTCGCACGGATCGAGTTGGGCCGGGAGGGGCAGCCTGAACTGATTCTCTCCGATACAAACTATTCCGGTGGGGTGTTTTCTCCGGTCCGCGCAGGAAACCGGATTATTTACCGGGCACAGTTTTCCGGTACTGACGCGCTTGCCGTGTATCCGGAAAATGATTCCGCAGATACGGTTAAGCGTTACCCGCTTTCGCTGGTTCCCCAAAGCGGGGAGGCCGCCTCTACACTGGTTACGGCTCAGGGAGCCGCTCCGGAGCTCCCGGTCTCTCTCTCCGCATTCCCGTCCCGTTTTGACGAGAAAAAGTATTCGCCACTTTCCTGGCTGAATCCCCTTGACTTGTGGTTTCCTGTTCCCCTCGTCCGTTCGGCCGGATTAAATCTCCGTCTCGATGGCGGCGGTTTTGTTACCTATATGGGAACCCCTACCGACATGAATGTTTTTCTCCTGTTTGCCGCGTATGATGCCCGTGAACGCATGGGAGAACTGGACGCGACCTGGGTATCTTTTACTCCGGGATCTCCATTGACGGTGCGGTTCACCGACAATATCAAGTTTTTTACCAATGACTCGTTCCGCTATCCGTACCGGGAAACCAGAGGCTCCGCCTCCCTTGCTTTCACCCGGGGAATCGGCGGTGAACGGGTTCGCTTCTCGGTTGATCCGTCCTTTGAGGCGATGTGGATTGCCCTGCCGCATCCTGACGCTGCCAGCGCGTACAGCTGGCCGTACGAAGACAGCCGCTACATTCCCGGATTGAGCCTTTCCCTCATGAACCGGGACCGGCTTCCCTGGGAGCTGTTCGGACGGGGTCTTTCCATTACTGTTTCCGGAAAGGCCGCGCTGCCCGATCCTGAATTCCGCTGGGACGCGGTTTTCCGGGCTTCGGCGGGCAAAACCTTCCCGGTCAGAATGACGCTGTATGGCGCCCGGGACGAATCGGGAATAGATATTGACGGATCGTCAGTCATGTTTGATTCCGGACCCTGGGCATCGGCTGCAGCGATGGAATACGCGGCCAATGATGATGGCGGGCACCGGTGGGTCGCCGGAGGGGAGGCGGAGTTCTGTTTTTTTACTGCAGACATCCAGAAACCTCTGTCCCATGTGTACGGGAACCGCTTATTCGGCATTCTGGCCTGGCGGGGTGTCATGTATGACAGCCGGGGTACGGATGCGGGCAGTACTCCGTCCGGAATCGCGGTAGCTCCCGATATAGACTTTGTGAATTCACTCGTCCTCAAGGCTGGAGCCGTGGTCACCCTTCTTCCGGTTCCCATGTTGCCGGTACGTCTTTCACCTCATGGCTGGGTAGCCTGGAAGCTTGCAGATGGTGCCCCGCTTGATCCGGATGAATCTGTCGCGTTCGGCTTGTCCTTCCAGATTGAATGGTAGAAAGTTTCCCTTTTATATTGACAATCTGTTTCCAGTACACTATGTTAGTGATAGATAACTAACCAATCAACGTACTATACAGGTTATCAGGGAGTGTGCATGGAAAGGACGAGCCGACAACAGCAAATTCTAGATGCAGCGGTACGCGTAATTGAAGCGGACGGATTCAGCGCTCTCACCGTCCGTCGGGTTGCCGGGGAAGTGGGTGTTTCCGAACCGGCGCTCTATCGGCATTTTCCCAACAAGCTGGCGATCCTCGAATGTCTTCTGGATGATTTTCAGGAAGCGGTCCTGAGCCGGTTTGCGGCGCTCGAAACCATGACCGGGGAGAACCCCCTGGGCGAGTTTATCGGGGATCTGTTTGAAACGCTCGGCAGGCGTGAAACGCTTGCGCCGCTTCTTTTCTCGGAAGAAGCGTTTCATGCGGAACCCGCCCTCAAAGACCGCGTGTTTTCCATGATCAACCACAACGCAAAAAAACTTGCACAGGCGATTACCGCGCAACAGCAGCGTGGTGCAATCCGCAAAGACCTTGACGCGGAAAGTCTTTCCCTGCTCGTCATGGGATGCATCCGGGTAACCATAACCCGTAGCAGTCTCAGTGGCGGAAAAGTTCGACTTGTTGATGATAAAGACCGGGTCGCCAAGGTGCTGACCACCGTATTGAAAAAATAATTTTTTTTGGATGGAAGTTAGTGAGCGATAACTACTATCGCGAGGAGTGAAAGATGCATGGAAACGGGAACAAGATGAAGGCCGCGCTGGTCGTGATCGGCTTTGCGGCCTTTGCCGTATTTTTTATGGTCGGGATCAAGTCCCGTGTCAGGCTGGAAACCGATCTTGACAAATACATGCCGTCGGATCATCCCGCCTTTGTATACAGCGATGAAGCCGAAGAACTGTTCGGGATCGAGGACGCGGTTCTGATCGCGGTTGAACATCCCGATACGGTGTACAATCCGGGCACACTCGAAAAGATACGGGATATTACCCGGTCGTTGCCCGAGGCGTTTCCAGAGATCGATCTTGATGCCATTACCTCGTTGAACACTGCGGAGAACATTACCGCGGATGAATGGGGTTTGACGGTTGAGTCTTTTTACGATGACGTGCCCGAATCCGCTGATGCCATGGCCGCGCTTGAACAGGCGGTATCCGGTAACAGCATGATACAGGGCAAACTGGTAAGCAATGACGGCCGTTCGTCCCTGATAATAGCAGAAATAGCCGACGATGCCTTTTCACCGGATTTTTACCGCCGTCTGCAGGCTTTCGCCGATGAACAAAGCGGCCCGGAAACCATTCATATTGCGGGTCGTCCGGTTGTAGAGGGTGAGATGACCCGGCTCGGTCCAAAGGACATGGCCCGTATGGCGCCGCTTGTTTTCGGCATCATGATTGTCCTGCTGCTCATCATCATGCGCTCCTTCCGGAGTACTGCCATCAATATGGGTATTGTTACCATTGGTACGCTGGCGGCATTCGGCGGCATGGCCTGGCTCGGCATACCGGTCTACACCGTAAGCATCATGATTCCGGTCATGCTCATCGCCATCGGTGTTGCGGACGGTATTCATCTTCATAACACGATTCAGTCTTTCGTCCGCGAGGACCCGGGAATTGACCGCGAGACGCTCATTTCCCGAACCATGAAGGAGATGATGCGGCCGGTTATCATGACCTCCATAACGACGGCGGTTGGATTCCTTTCACTCATGACGAGCGAGGTACTGCCCGTCCGGTATTTCGGCATGTTTACCGCGGCGGGAGTACTGGTTGAAATGGCAGGAGCCCTTCTTCTGTTTCCTGCGTCCATACGCCTTTTCGGTGTACCCCGTCCCGGGAAACAAAAAAACGCAGCTCCTGGTAAAACAATATCACGCGGGTCTACCGGGGCAACCCGGTATACCTCGTTTCTCTTTACTCGCGCAACGGTAATTGTTGTTTCCGGTCTTGTGGTACTGGCACTCTTTGCCGCAGGAGCGGGCAAGGTCTGGATCGACACCAGTTTTCTGGCGAACTTCCAGAAGGACAGCGATATTGTCCGCACCGACACCTTTGTGAACGAGAATTTCGGTGGAACCTCCACCCTGAATGTCGTGTTTTCAGCGAAGGACAATGAATCCTTCAAGGATCCCGACGTCCTGCGTCTTGTTTCGGACCTGCAGAAGGATATAGAAGAAGATCCCGTTGTCGGCAAGAGTTTTGCCCTGACCGACTATGTGCGGCGTATGCACCGGGTTATGCACGAAGATCGGAGCGAATATGATGTTATTCCGGATGATCGGGACATGATCGCCCAGTATCTCCTGCTCTATGAAATGTCCGGAGATCCCGAGAACCTTGACCGGGTAGTCGACTATGACTACCGGGAAGCGAATCTGGCGTTCCAGCTGAAAAGCGACAGTTCTGCGAGGATGAAAACAATAGTAGACCGTGTGGAAACCTATGCGGTGGACTTTGACAAAGAGGGAATTACCATCCGGTTCGCCGGAAGCGGGTATAAATCGCTGGTATTCTCCGGGCTTCTGCTCAAGGGGCAGATAAGCGGACTCGCGCTCTCGTTCCTGGTTGTATTCCTCCTCATTTCCATCATGTTCAGGAACGTATTTATCGGTCTTGCCGGTACGATACCGATTGCCTTTACCGCGGTTGTCAATTTTGGAACGATGGGCCTCACCGGTATTCCGCTCAGCTCGTCGACCGCGATCATCTCCGGGATTGCTATCGGTATCGGCATTGATTACGCTATACACTTTATTGAGCGGTATCTCCATGAACGGTCATCCGGGGAGATGATTGAGACAGCTGCGTCAAAAACTGTTGCGCACACCGGCCGGTCCATTCTCCATAACGCCCTGGCCGTTATCGGCGGATTCGCAGTACTGCTTACGAGTCTCTTTCCGCCAAACCGGCATGTTGGCGCGCTGGTTGCCCTCAATATGGGAACAACCGCGCTGGTAACCTTGACCATTTTCGTAGTGGTTCTTTCCGGCTTTGACCGGAAGGGAAAAATTATGGCGAAGAAACCTGAAGGGGGTTCGAAATGAAAACCAAAAAAGCACTTGTTGCTATAGTACTGATCCTGAGTGTTGCCGTTCTTCATGCGCAAATTGACGGCAGAACAATCATGGATAATGTCTATAACCGGCCAACCGGAAAAACGATGCAGGCGAGGCTGCGTATGCGGATAACCAACGCGCGGGGAGCAACCCGCGACCGGGAAATTGTGCAATACAGTATCGATACTGCGGAAGGCGACCAGAAGATCATGTTTTTTGAAAACCCGGCGGATGTTCGCGGTACCAGCTTCATGACCTGGTCCTGGGACGACGGTCGGGATGATGATCAGTGGATTTATCTTCCCGCACTCAAACGGGTGAAACGTATTGCGTCCGACAGTAAAAATGATTCGTTCATGGGATCCGATTTTACCTATGACGATCTCGGGGACCGTCATCCTTCGGAGGATAACCACACCCTCCTTGGCGAGGAAACCGTGGATGGCCTTCCCTGTTTTGTGGTCGAGTCGGTACCGGTCGTCAAGAATTCTGCGTACGCCAAAACGGTAACCCGCATTCACAAAGACAGCTGGGTCGGTCTTCGTAAAGAATACTTTGATTCCCGGGGAGAGCTGGTTAAAGCACTCGAGATTGGCAAGCGGGAAAAGATTGACGGATTCTGGGTTGTTACCGACATGACCATGAAGGATCTGGACAAGGGCAGTTCCACCCGTATCACCATGGATGCGGTTCGGTTCGACATTCCCCTGAATGATCAGCTTTTTTCCGAACGGCAGATGCGTATCGGGCAGCCCCGGTAACCGGAGGATTCTATGATAAACAAACAATTCGGGATGATTCTGGTGGTGCTGCTTTTGGTTACGCAGCCGGTACTCGCAGTGGATATTCAGTTTACCGGCATGGCCAGAACCGACTTTGCCGTGGCAACCAGTTCCGGCGATTTTCTCCTCGCCGAGCAGGTGCTTCATACGGCACTGGACGGATACGGGGATACGAGCGGGTTTCATGTTTCACCGGCAGCTGCGGTTTCCGTAGACGGGGAGCCCCGCTTTTCCATCAGGGAGGCGTACATTGACCTCTATACGGAATTCGCGGATATCCGGGTAGGGAAACAGGCCGTTGTGTGGGGCAAGGCAGAAGGTTTTTTCATTACCGACATCGTCAGTCCCCAGGATCTCGGCTATTTCATTCTTGCGGATTTTTCCGAAATCCGTATCGGAATTCCGGCGGTACGTGTCCAAAAATATCTGGGTAGTGTTTCTTTTGATGTAGTATGGACTCCGTTTTTTGTCCCGACCATTTTTCCCGATTCCGACTCGCCCTGGCACACCCCGGCAATGAGCATGATGGCGCCCTACGATGTCCGTATGGAGAGCCTTTCCGACGGTGAAGTTTTCGGAAAAATAGCGTATTTCGGAAGCGGGTTCGACGCGGAGCTCATGGCCGGGTATGCCCGTGATGATCAGCCGGTTCTTGACGGAGTCTTGCCGCAACTGGAAACCCGCTATGAGCGTTTTACCGTGCTTGGCGGCAGCTTCAGTAAACCCTTTGGGCCGGTACTTGCCAGAATCGAGGCGGCAGTCTATCTTGACCGTGCTTTTTCGACTCGTCCGTCCGCAACCGAATTCGGGAGCATGCGAAAAAATGAGCTGGTGGGTCTTGGCGGCATTGACTGGAGCATGGCAGGTGTTGATTTCTCGGTTCAATACGTTGGCCAGTATATTTTTGACCATGATGAAATTCTGGCACAGCCGGAGTACCGGCAAACGGCGTCGTTCAGGATCCGCGATTCATTGATGAGTGACTATCTCACGCTTGAGCTCTTTGCGTATGTCGGAATTGAGCCCTTCGATGCGCTCCTCCGTCCATCGGTTTCCTACATAATAGAAGACGGGGTTATCCTGAAAGCGGGAGCAGACATTTTCCTCGGAGATTCGTCGGGGCAGTACGGGCAGTATCGGGACAATACTCTGGTGCAGGCCTCGCTCAGCTGGTATTTTTAATCACGCTCGTGCCCGTTCAGGTGCACAAACAACACACTGACAAGGTGAAAGAATGGACACTGTATTTTTGTACCTCGTAACGGCAGTACTCTTGATACTGTCGTTTGTCCGCGACCGGAAGAAAACCTTTCGTGCGATAGTGAAAGGCCTTCGTGCCCCGGGGAGTTCAGAACGGGCGGCCAGCCGGTTTTCACGAGTCGTACCGAGGATCTCACCACAACC
>CAZVEL010000057.1:0-4626 GCA_964626305.1 uncultured Treponema sp.
TGACCATGTACTTCGTGGATTCCCGGGGCGGTCCGCTGGCCGCGCTTCGCAACCTTCCCAAAAACCTGACCGAGGTTAACCCAGACTTCCTGCTTACCGTTCCGGCACTTTCCGGAAACTTCATGAAGAAAATGATCCAGGGCGTCGCCGAAAAGGGCTCCTTTATCAACGGAATCTTTGAACGAGGAGTACAGGCGGGAATTGCCCGGGCCGGCAACGGATTCAACAAACCGCCGCTTGGGGTACGGATCAAGTCATTCTTTCCCTGGGCGCTTGCGAACGCCCTTATCTTTCCGAAGCTTAGAACTGTCTTCGGTTCCGACATCAAGTTCTGTGTAGGCGGCGGCGCGCTCCTTGAAATAAAACAGCAGGAATTCTTCAACGCTATCGGCGTACCAGTGTACCAGGGCTACGGACTTACCGAAAACGCGCCCATTATCTGTGCGAATTCCGAACGCCGACACAAATTCGGCACCTCAGGCGTCATTATTCCGAACCTCGACGTACGGATCATGAAAGATGACACCACCGAGTGCGGCGTAGGAGAAATAGGACAGATTGTAACCCGGGGCGGATCAGTCATGAAAGGATACTTCAAAAATCCGGACGCAACCGCCGAAACCCTGCGGGACGGATGGCTCTGGAGCGGGGACTTGGGATACATCGACGAAGATGGCTTTTTGGTTGTGACCGGGCGGGAAAAAGCACTGCTCATTGCTGCGGACGGTGAAAAATACAGCCCGGAAACCATCGAAGAAGCGATAATCAATACATCCCGGTATATAAACCAGGTAATGGCTTACAACAACCAGTGCAAATTCACCTCGGCCGTAATTACCATAAACACGGGAACGCTCAAAGAAGCCGTTACGACGGCCGGGCTTACCTCCGGAGGAGATGAAGAGAAAAGAATTGACGCGGTTATCGCCATGATTCGCGATGATCTTCTCGCCTTCACCGGACACAAGGACTACTGCTCTCTCCCGGCGCAATGGCGTCCTGCGTCCTTCGCCCTCATTGCCCAACCCTTTGACGAATCAAACGGCCTTATCAACTCGACCCTCAAACTGGTTCGACACAAGGTCTGTGACGTATACAAAGACCGCATAGACGAAATCTATGCATCCGGAGCCGCAGATCCCTTTACCCGGGGAAACCGGCAGGCAGTACGGGATTTGAAACTCTGGTAAAACGGCAACAACTTGACGCACAGGTTTTCCTGGTCGACAATTATGAGTAACAAATGAAATGTTTACCAGGGAAACGCCACCAATTGCCATGCATGCTTGTTCTCTTCCTTGTTTCGGGAATCCTTTTTGCGCTCCCGCGACCGTACCGCACGATACTCATTATTCACTCATACAATATTGAGTACCAGTGGACCGCTGATATTCAACAGGGAATACTTGATACGGTCCAGAACTCTGGGAAGCCCCACCTGATATGCACCGAATTCATGGACTGGAAGCGCTTCCCCGACGATGCGCGCATTGACCTGTTTTCCCGCCAGATAGCGATAAAATATCCCCCGGGGTCAGTTGATCTTGTAGTGGTATCAGACGACCGCGCACTTGAATTTGCCATTGCCAGCCGTGAAACGCTCTTCCCCGGATTACCGCTTGTACACTGTGGTGTCTTTGAAGAGTCGGCCGCAAGAATACTGGAGGACGAAGAAAACCTCACCGGGGTATACGAAGACCAGACCGTATCAAAAACCATCGAAACAGCGCTTGCAATACAGCCGGAACCGCGGGCAGCATATCTGATAAGCGATCTCGATCAATCAGGACAAACCAGCGAACTACGAATCAGACAGGCACTGGAACAAATAACACCAGACCTTCCCGTGCGCTCATTGAGTGATATGACCATCACCCAAATAGAACGGGAAGTTTCATTCCTCGGGAAACATGACCTTGTATTTATTGGAAGTTATTCACGGGACAAAAGCGGACTGATTTATACCGGAGAAGCCCTCATTGAGCGTGTTGCAAACGCGTCGGGCACACCAGTTTATGTACTCAACACCCACCATCTGGGAACCGGAGCGCTTGGGGGATACCTTTTCAGCCCCTACATTATGGGCAAACATGCCGCCCGGCAGGCATTACAAATACTGTCAGGAGTACCAGCCGATGCAATCCCCCCCATATCACAAGCGAGCTATGTGAGGCTCTTCGACTATGAGGCAGTACGACGCTTTTCCATTAGATCCCTTCCGAGGGATTCGCAATTCATTAACCGGCAACCGACGTTCTGGGACCTGCACGGACGAACCTTGCTCCTAATGATTGCCGGGTTCGGCCTGTGCTTTTTCTTTATCCTGGTATTCCTCGTTTTCATCCGCCGTCAAAAAGGTCTCACCCGGGATCTGGCAGAAAAAAACATCCGGATAAACCAACTCAATGACGAACTCGCTGAATCAAGCCGGGAACTCAGAGCACAACTTGAACAGTTGTCTACGGTCAAGAAAACCCTTGAAAAAAGCGAAGAACAATACCGTCTGGCATCCATCGGTTCAAATGACGCGCTCTGGGACTGGGATTATGAAACCCAGACAACCCATTACTCAAGCCGATGGTTTGAAATGACCGGATTCTCCAGCGAAAAGCAGGAAGATCTAGTGCTAACCGACATGATGCATCCTGATGACCGCGAAAAATATACCGAAGCGGTCCGCAACCACATAGAAGGTAAAACAGAACACATCATGGAAGAAGTCCGTGTGCGTACCGCATATGGATCATGGAAGTGGATCGATATCAGAGGAACCGCTATTTATAATGGCACGGGAAAATTGACACACATCACCGGATCGATCACCGATATTGATGGACGGAAAAGCCGTGAATCAGAGATTGAAGCACTCGCATACTACGACCCGCTTACAACACTGCCAAACCGTACCAATGCCCTGCGAATCTGCCGGGAAATGATTCGTGAAACTCCAATGGAGGGACAATCCGGGATCATCTTTGTAAACATCACAAACTTCACCCTCATCAACAACATGTTCGGACATGCAACCGGAGACAAAGTTCTGATAAATACAGCAAACATTCTCTCATCCATGATGAATGAACACGTACGTATTGCTCGCTTTGGGGGAGATCAATTCATTCTTTTTATCTCCGAAACATCAACCGCCTTCATGGAAAAATACGCACAACTGGTAATACGCCTTCTTTCCCGAAAAATGGAAGTAGAAGGCCGCATGTACTACCTGTCGATAACCGCAGGAGTTGCCCTGTACCCTGATCATGCAAGAACCCCTGAAGATCTTTTCCAAAAAGCTGATGCAGCACTTCACCGGGCAAAAATACTCGGCCAGGCAGGATACTACCTGTACAACGAAGACATACAACAAGCGCTTGCATACCGACTTGAACTTGAAACCGGATTACGAACAGCAATCGACAATGGTGAAATATATGTTGCTTACCAGCCGCAGATTAACCTTGTATCAGGAAAAATAGATGGCCTTGAAGCCCTTGCACGATGGAATAACCCACGCCATGGAGAGATTTCTCCCGGGATGTTCATACCTATAGCCGAACAAACTGGACAAATAGATGCCATAGGGTTTTATGTTGTTCAAGCAGCCCTGAATTTTATCAAACGGGCAGAACCGCTCGGACATAACGATTTTACCGTATCAATAAACGTATCGGTCCGACAAATGCAGGCAAATGATTTCGTTCCACGCCTTATCCAATTTGTTGAACAAAGCGGTGTCTCACCAGGACGAATCAATGTGGAAATTACCGAAAGCTTCCTTATTGAGAGCATCGATCTTATGGCGGAAAAACTCACACAACTCCGCGACGCAGGATTCCTGCTCTCACTTGACGACTTTGGAAAAGGATACTCATCACTTGCCTACCTCAAAGAACTGCCGGTACATTTTGTCAAAATAGACAAAGTATTTATTGACGATATAAAAGCCGGAGACCGTACCAAACTGCTTACAGAAAGCATCATTACCCTGTCGCATAGCCTTGGGCTCAAGGTTGTGGCGGAAGGAGTTGAAGATGAAGAACAATACCTCTACCTGAAAGAACACCAGTGCGACATCATTCAAGGATACTATTTCAGCAGACCGGGAAGTGAAGAAACCGTCCTTGACCAGATGGAGCTGTCATTCAGCTGAAAACCTGCTATACTTCGCGCCTATGAAGCCCCATGATTATGACTTTGACAGTCCCATAGCCGCCATTGCCACGGCACTCGTTCCCTCCGCACTCGGTATTGTCCGGGTTTCTGGTAACGGAACCATAGATCTCCTTGCAACCGCCTTTTCACGCCCAAAAGCACTCCGCACAACACGTGGGAATACACTGGTATACGGATGGATAACTGGACCGGAGGGAACACACATAGATCAAGTCATGCTGGCCGTCTACCGGGAGCCAGCGAGTTTTACCGGAGAAGACTCCGCCGAGATAATTACCCATGGTGGACCGGCTGTTGTACTTGCCGTCTACCGGAGAATGCTTCAAGCAGGATTCCGCGCGGCAGACCGCGGCGAATTTACCCTGAGAGCATTCAAAAACGGTAAAATCGATCTGGCACGAGCCGAAGCCGTCCGTGAAATAATTGATTCCCGGACCGATCTCGCACGCGGAC
>CAZVEL010000058.1:0-6248 GCA_964626305.1 uncultured Treponema sp.
GCTGCTGCCGTCTGACTGGGTTGAATAACCCAATATACCCGAATCGTCGTCCGTTGCGTCCGGTGAGAATTCTATATCAGTTCCCGTGAAGTAATAGACTTCCTTAACGGGATGATAGTACACCGATGAAGGCAGGTCTCCTATTGCCAATCCGGTCGGATCGGTATTGTCAATCCGGACAGGATCCGAATATACCTGATAGCCTTCTGAAATGTTGCCCGCCTCATCCATAAAGTAGACGTAAAGATAGCGGGCATTTTCCGTGTTGAAACGGGTACTCACATCAACGGAGAACGGTGTCGTCTCAGGGTATTCTCCAGTGAAAGCATCCCTTTCCGGTGCGGTTGGCGCTGAGGAACTCGTTGTTTCAATAAATGCATACATGCTGACTCCGGAAGTCGGATCCGAAGCCTCAATCCCGGTCGCCTCAACAGATTCGCTAACCCACCAGGTAGAGGGAGTATCATCCGTGTTTTCCGCCAGCGGAGAAAGAGTCAACGTTCCTGTCAACGTCGGAGCCTGCGTGTCCAGGGTGATGGTCTGTGAATCAATTACTGATTCAGTGGAGCCTGCAGGATCCGTTACATCAGCAAGCTTAATGGTCTTTTCACCGTCTTCAGAAGACAATGATATACCGTTTATAATGAGTTCTGCATTTTCACCTTTGGGCCTCGCATCAATGTCGTCATCAAAGGTAATAGTGGTACCGGATACAGAGAACTGGTCATACGTAGCTCCATCAACCTTGATTACAAGATTGTCTTCTTCAAAATCAGCAAGCCCTGTGGAGCCAGTAAAATCTATAGTCTCTATACCCTGCCCTTCTTCGGTAAATTCGATTTTGATCTCAATCTCGTCAGCATCAGTGGTGTACGGATCACTGTCATGGCCGCTCACCTGTGTTCCGACGTCGTCAGTACGTTTGAGCCACATAGCGGAAACCTCAGGACGCTCGGAGTCTAGGATGGTTTCAACTTCATTTGAAACATCGCTTGTGTTACCAACCGCGTCAAAAAGTTTGACAGTCACTTTTTTGAGACCATTTTCTGCCGTAAGGGTAACCGGCAATTCATATGGTGTTAGTTCCTGTGTTGTTCTCAAAGCAGTGGTATTGTCGATTTTGGTCAACGTAAGGGTATCGCCTGAGAGGGATTCGGACCATTCTGTGCTTAACGACGTACTTTCAACCCCGGTTATTTCAATCGCGGTAATACCGGAGAAGTCTTCGATAATATTGAGCTCAAGGGTTATGTCCCGGCTTGGCGATTCCGCAGAAAGAGGCTCGACCGTGATTCCCGGATTCTCGTCATCCAATGTCACGGGATTTTCGGTAAGGAGAACCGTGCCGACGTTTCCGGCATGATCACAAACATGGACGTAGAGTTGCCGTTCGTCATTTTTATCGAACTTGGTTCCAACCGGTATATTCTCAGTTTCATTGGTGTCAAAACTGTCACTCCCGTCTTCAAACAAGGTAGCAGGCGTTTCCTCCTCGTTCGTGCTTATAATCCAGCAGTCAGCGTCAGTTGTTCCGCCATCAACGGAGAAGTCCGCGGTAACATCATCCTTCACATACCAGCCTCCGTTACCCGGTGAAAGAGCCGAAAGGGATCCGGAAACGACAGGATCTTGCGTATCAAGTTCTATTTCAGCAGCGTCTGTTACCACATTGTCAACTGCGTCGGTGACCGCCACCGTTATTTCCTTGGAAGTATCCCCTTCGGTAAGCTCAACCTCAAATTCGTAATTATTAATAGAAGGAACAGGCGGGTCAAATGTCAGTATATTTTCTGTGGCATTCCATGTAGTGTCCGGAATTTCAGGATCAGTAACCGAATCAAGCCCGGTACCACCAAATTCGATGCTTTCTATTCCCGCGCCCACGTCGGAGACGTTCAGGGGAACCAGCACATCAACCTTCGTTGTATAGGTATTGGGATTTTGATCAATGTCGTCCTTGCGGTTGATCGCAACGTTATCGATCACCGGAATGGTGTCGTCCAGATAAAGCTTTTTCCCTCCTTCCAGACCAACCGGATCAGAAACATTTTCGACCCGGTCCTGTGCAAAGACATATACCGATGAGGCGGTATTCGTGATAAGAGCCTCAAGCTCAGCAGTTGCATCCACCGGAGAAGCATAGTTTTCAAACGATGTAGGCGGTGTATCCTCTGAGGAAAGAGCCCAACCCGTTACACCGGAGTTGGTATCTGAAGAACCGTCCCCATCCAGGGCAGAGACAGTAAGACTCGCAGACGCAACATAGAGTGTCCCTTCTTCCTCATCCATGAAGTATTCTGGATCTGACGGATCAGGCAGTATCAATATTGGAGTAACTGTCGGTGATACCGTATCAGCAACAATGATGAAGTCGCTTAATTCAGGATCGTCCCCATGAGACCAGGCGATGTTCCCGGCCTTGTCTGTAACGCCCGCGGTAAACCGTGTTACCTCATTCACTGGTAAGTTCCAGATGGATGTTTCATCATCCAGCTTGAGATATTTCGGAGTTTCTTCTTCAACCAACGGCGCGGTTTCATCTGATTCTGTGCCTTCAGAAGCAGTCCACATTCTCGTAACAACACTACTAAGCCCGCTGCCGCCCGGATCGCTTGCCGGGGTGTCGCTCGCCTCGAGGGAAAGCTGTACCGTGGTTGCCGGAACATAAATGCGGCTATTATACACTTCAGCAATGCCCGATGCGTTATGGACGGTAAAGGTAGTGAGCGATCCCGGATCGGTAATGACCGGCGGTGTGGCGTCGAAATGGAAGCCGAGCTGGCCGGAGCGAACGTTGTCCACATTGTCATGGAGGAGCACTTCGGCCGTATAGACAGCGCTTTCCGGACCAATCGAGATTGTGTCGGAATAATCGGGAGCAATTGATAGCGGATACCCTGTTATGGGAGTTTTAGTTTCGGAGTCGACCTTCTTGTAGACATTCAGCGTGTGTACCTCACCCGCTGCGACACCGGAACCGGAACCATCGGTTGCGCCGGAGAGCTCGAGGGTGAACGTAGACAGGGTGCTGTAATCCGGGTGCGCATCAAGCGATTCAGAATCCGAATCTGCCTCTTTCGTCGCAAAACTCGTCTCGCCATTTTTAAAGTTCATCACAAACTCCGGTTCCGTGGTGTCCAGATAGACCGGAACCTCTCCCGGGCCAATATTCCCCGCATGGTCGTACAAAGTAAATTCGAGGGTTTTAAGCCCTTCGGTGCTGGACAGGGTTACTTCCTGCGTTTCCAGGAGCGGGCCAACCGATTCCGGAGACGAAGAGAAGACAACCGTTGGCGGAGCCCCGCTCAATCCGTTTTGGATGAAGACAGCCTCTTTAATACCGCTTACTGCTTCTGTGCCGGTTTGGGAGTCCCGCGCCGTTATGCTCAGCGTCTGATTGGTATCGTTCACATAGAACGTGGAGCCATCATCGTACCAGCCGCCCTGATCGGTTACCGAAACCGAATCAACGACCGGAGGCTCGGTATCGTAGATGAAGTCGTTTGTGTCAGAATCATTCTGTATTCCTACCGACTCCCTGCCGACCGCGTCCTGAACCTGGAACGTGAACGGGATACTGTCCTGAACATCGGGCACAAGCACCTTGCCGAATATAAGCACGATACCGCCGCCAGGGCGCGCAACATGAACATTACGTACCAAGTAGTCACCACTGCCCTGAACGGATGAGTTGGTCGTGGCCTCGAAGAAGGAGGAGTAATTTTCCCCGTCATCCGTTGAATATCGGAAATGGCTTACACCGGCGCCTTCATCAAAAGCCTTGACGAAGAAGTTGGCATACCGGTCCCCTGCATTGCTGTACTGGTCGCCGGGTGAATTATCCGGTTCATCAGACATATCGCTCCATGCTTCATCTTGTACATAGACGCTCTGGATTTGAGGATCCTTACTATCGAGTATGGCACTTTCTGTTACCACGGGAGAAATGTTGTCCGCCTTGTCGCGAACCCACAGGTGCGCTGTTTTTTCACCGTCATCAACATCAAAGGTAACTGACGCGTCAATTTTTTTAGTCGGGTCTTCCGGGAAGTTAGTCCAGGAGTCCGTCAACTCAGGAGCCGTGTTTTCCGGTTTAACGATGAACTGGTACCTGCCGCTCGTGGCATCGGTCGCGTTGACCTCCACATTTGCGTTATGATCACCGATCATTTTAACGCCGTTGATCTCGGTAGTATCCTTGATCAGAAGGTTTCCCGATGGCGCTACGCTGTCCTTCTTTATGGTGTTGTAGTCAAAATACGCCGAGGTATTTCCCAGATCATCCCGGAAGCGGACCTGTACCGGTATGGCGTCGCCGTCTTCTATCTGCGCGGCAACATCTGCCGGCAGAGCATTCGCGGCGGAAGCCCAATACGTCGTTACCGGGTTGGCGGATCCTATACGGAACTGCCACTGGACGGTGGATGACCGGGTTCTCGGGCGTTCACCGCTCGCGTCTACACCCTGGTCCACAATACTCTGGTCCGGGGTAAAGGTTATGGTTTTGTTCGCCGCATTGTTAAACCATCCTGAGGCAGTATCGCCCGAGTGGGTTATTTTATCAGGCTGCTCCGCCGGGGGGGTTGTGTCCCGGACTATAATGTACTTGACCGCGTTTTCAAGCTTTGTGATGTTCTGATTGGAATCAGTTGCCTGGATAAGGAGTTCGTACACTCCGTCGGGAACAGCACCGAGGTCATGCTGGAATTCCATCACGTTCAGGTTGTCTTCCGAAGGACTGAATCCGTACACAACAGTGTTCTCAGGGGTAGTTGTACTCTGTGCTGTGCCACTGCTGTCATAAATTCTTCGGTGGGATACACTGATACTGATAACATTTCCACCACCGGTAGCCGCGTCCGAAGCACTCACGGAAAGCCATACCGGTTCGTTTTTGGTCCGGTGCGTTGAAACATCCGATGGGAATTCAAAGGCATTCGTCCGTCCGCCCTTCAGCTCATCGGTATCAATAACCGGCGGACTCTTGTCCTGCTGATTATTAAGGGTATACTCAAAGGAAACGTCTTGTGCCATGCCAAGACCGTTGACATCTGTCACGTCTTTTTTGATCGTGATACGGATAACCGAGTAACTCCGGGGAAGGTTTCCGTCCATTGGCTGGATTGTCAGTGTTTTTCCCGTTCGAGATACATTCAGCTCGGGTTCATTGAAGTATTGTTCATAGGGTTCGTATTCCGCAGTATCGGGATCCCCGAAGAGTCCGGAAATCTCGATATTCTTGAACTTGCCGTCCCGTCGTTTTGATCCATCGTCGAATTCAAATGACGCGGGATCCATTTCCTGTGAGAAATAGATTTTTGCCGGATAATTGCGTACAACATCAACCCGCCCACTGGTGGGATTTGTTCCCGATACCCGGGGACGCTCCACACAAATCGGACGGATGAGAATATCATTCCGGGTTACAAGAAGAGTTGCCTTTGTTTCGGTGCTTTCAGGATTTTCGAACGAGACAACACCAGAAAGAGGCTCAGCAGTATTTTCCGTGGAAAATGCTTCCCAGCGGGTAAATCCATAGTCATTGGACGGCTGGAACAGGAGATCAAATGGAACTTCTACCTTGACCGTCGTTAATCCATTGGGAGAAACCGTTCCCGTTCCCGATTCTGACTGAACACGTAACTGAATCTTTGGGGCATTGGCCACTTTTACTTCATCTTTCAATTTTTTCTTGAAGTCGTCGTCGCTACTCATAAAATTGTCGCATCCGACCAGTGCGGTCAAGACAAACGCAAGCGCGAGAACCAATGTACTACCGATTACAGACCGTGTTTTCATGTTTTTTTCCTTGTATTCCTGCTTTTCCGTTTTATCCGGGAACGGATAAAAACGAGAGAGGCAAGGACGACGGCTCCCGCCATCCAGAACAATGTACGTATGGGTGAAGACCGGTCGGTATCTTCACTTGATACCTCCGGTTTGGGAGACTCTTCATTCTTCTTCCCTGCTTCCGTTTCCATTGCCGGCTTCTGCTGTCCGGCGGGCTCGGCAGCTTTGGGCGCCGACCGCGGAGCGGGTTCTTCGGCTTCGGGAGCCGGCGCGGCAACTTCGGCTGCCGGTGCAGCCGCCTCGGCCGGTTCATCTGCCTCGGCTGCCGGTGCAGCCGCTTCGGCGGGATCAGCTGCTTCGGGTTCCCGCTCGGCAACCTCTGCAACCTCGGTCGTGGGCACGGCAACTTCCGCTGCCGGTGCAGCCGCTTCGGCTACCGGTGCAGCCGCTTCGGCGGG
>CAZVEL010000059.1:0-1735 GCA_964626305.1 uncultured Treponema sp.
TTCAGGGGTAACAATAGATACATAGTGAGCGGTACGCAGGGCCCGGGCAAGTTCGGCACATCGTACAAGATGGCCACTTCCCTTCCCGCTTCCTGTCGCCGGTACAAACACTATTCCGGCATGAACGCTCCGTGCTGCTTCGAGTACGGCAGATGACGGGGCGGGAAGCGGGGCTCCTCGGGAAACCAGCAGGCGTGTCATGGTGCATATCCGTTCATAGTCTTCTCGTGTGTCAACCGTAATGCGGAGGGCTGGTTCTTTCCACCGCGCCGGAGCGGGCTCACGAATACAGCGGTATCGTTCCTGATGATTATAGAGTGCCGGGCCGACATGTTCCCGGTCAAATGGTTCCCGAGTCGTTGTTGCGGCTTCGAGAAGATCATCGGCATTCATTATTTCAACACCCGCGCCGTAGGGAAGGCCGTCAAAGCCAAAATAGCTTGCGCCGTCTTTTGCGTGCGTGGTAAAGCGTTCGAGTGCTGCTTCCGCAGCATCTGCGAAGACAAATGGGTTGTCTCCGGTTGCCCGGATTACAATATCCGGCCGGTATATCCGTACGACCGAACAGTACCGGTCAAGGACATCGTCGGGATCTCCGGGAAAAAGGGTAAATCCGCAAGCGTCCGCGAGTGGCCCGAACACCTTTTCTGATACGGGATCGCAGGCCAGGATGTACTGGTCAGCGTGTATACATGCGAGACTTTCCATAACCCGCACGATGAGGGGTTTCCCGGCAAGGTTCATGAGGGCCTTTCCCGGTAGCCGTGTTGAGTTTATTCGTGCCTGAAGAACTACCGCAGTCATTACAGGCACGGCTCCCATGAACGTACCAGGTCCGAAGCGGAGCTGGTAAATCGAAATCGATTGGTTCGAACCCAGGAACGGACGGCGTGAAAATCGGTCAGGGCATTTGAAAAACCGGCACCCGAACGGTGCAGGTAGGAGAAAAACCGGGACAGGGGGAGATAGGATTCATCATTCCTGTGGACCGGTGCGAGATTTTTCAAAAAGAATTTCATATAGGAAATGTCGGTGGTAATATCTTCCCGGGGCACTTCTTCTTCGTACGCAAGGCGGAAACTGGTGGCGAGTTCGATACGTTCACCCCAAAGGTGGGCACGGAATCCCAGATCAAGATTCTGCCAGTACGGGTTCCGTATGGTATGGTCGTAGCCGCCAAGCCGGATGAATTTCTCCCGGTTATATATTCCGGTAAAATCAAATGCATATATGGTAGGAGAGCCGTCCCGTATGCAGGACATGGGCTCAACCTGAAAATGTTTCCCATTGAGTGCCGGAACCATCTGCACCGGCAGCGACTCCATCCTGGGACTGTTCAAAAGTGGAGCGGTACACAGGCACTCCCCTTCACGGATTTTTTCTATGAGGCGCCGGGGTGTGCCCGATGCGCTTACCCGCATATCGTTCCAGACGATAAAAACGCGCGAGGATCCGGTTTCCGCCATACCGGTATTTATCATTTCGCCCACGGACACGCTCTGGAGGGGCACAAGAAATTTAACCGACGGGAAGCGAGCGGAAAGGCTTTCTATATCGTACGGTTCACTGGACAATTCTATTGATATAACCGAGGTAAATCCGGCGTTCTCCAGGTTCTGGAACACCGCGGAGCGGTAATAGCGCCCGCCCCGGTTCAGCAGTATCACGGTCAATTCGTCGGCGGTTTCGTCGGTTTTCCGTGTTTTACCGCCAACGATGGTGTAGGGAACTTTTT
>CAZVEL010000060.1:0-3587 GCA_964626305.1 uncultured Treponema sp.
CCGCCACGATAGTCGCGAATACCGTACTTTTTATAAAAGGGATAGTCGGCATGTCCGGGGCGAAACTTGGTCTTGATGTCTCCATAATCGGATGAAATCTGGTCGGTGTTGCGGACCATGATGGAAATGGGGGTACCAGTGGTTTTCCGTTCAAAAACACCGGAAAGAATTTCACACTCGTCCGCTTCTTTTCGTGCTGTGGTGGCAGGATTCAATTTTGGATCACGCTGAGTGCCGTCGGAATCTGCCGCATGGGCCCCCGGCCGCCTCCGGTCCAGTTCTTTCTGGATTACCGATTCATCGAGATCAATGCCCGCCGGGCAGCCATCTATGGTGACGCCAAGGGCGTGTCCGTGACTTTCGCCCCAGGTGGTAATCCTGAAAAGTGTGCCGAAGGTATTCCCCGCCATGGTTAGTTTCCTTTTTCGCGTTTTTTTCGAACGTCTTCCGCCTTGCGGCTGATACGGTTCCAGACTGATGAAATACCCATGGCCTTTTTGGCCGTGTTGAGGGTTTGTCGGGCTTCCTCACGCATGCGGAGTGTTCCTTCGTAGATGATTTCATCTACGAGACCGGTAATGGACTCGTATTTTGCACGCCGTTCACGGATTGGATCAAGGAAACTGTTAATCGCTGCTGCAAGCTTTTGTTTTACTTCCACATCGCCAACCTTGCCGGTACGATAGCGGGTTTTAAGGTCTTCAACCTCTTCCTTGTTCGGGTTGAACGCGTCATGGTAGGTAAATACCGGATTTCCTTCGACCTTTCCGGGGACATCTGCACTGGTACGGTTTGGGTCCGTGAACATGCCGTTAACCCGCTTGATAACCGTTTTTTCGTCATCTGAAAGAAATATCGCGTTATTAAGACTTTTGGACATCTTGGCCTGACCATCGGTGCCCACGAGTGAGCCAAAATTACTGACCATGACATCCGGTACCGGGAAGGTCTCCCCGTACATATGGTTGAAACGCTTTGCGATTTCCCGTGTCAGTTCTACATGGCTTTCGTTATCTTTTCCCACCGGAACCAGATGAGAGCGGGGAAGAAGAATGTCGGCAGCCTGAAGCACCGGATAGGCCAGTAAACCCATGGGCAGTTCCGAAAGGTTGGCGCTTTTCGCCATGTCCTTTATGGAAGGGATCCGCTGAAGCCGGGGAACGGTTACCAGATCATTGAAAAACAGATTGAGTTCGGCCACTTCGGGAACTGCCGACTGCAGGTATATGGTTGACCTGGCTGGATCGATACCGCAGGCAAGATAATCAAGCACCATCTGTCGTACATTGTCGGCCAAGTTGGCAATATGTTCTTTTTCCGGCTTTGTAGTCAGCGTGTGCAGATCGGCAATGATGAAAAAACACTCATACTCGTCCTGAAGACGGACCCGGTTGGCGATGGAGCCGACATAGTGCCCCAGATGAAGGCGGCCGGTAGGCCGGTCGCCGGTAAGTATTCTTTTTTTTGCGGTTGTTTCCATAGAGAGACACACTACCACCGAAACCGTCAGGAGTTCAAGTTTACTGCTACGAAAATTGTTGAAAAAAAAGCCAACAATTCTGGCAGCACTTTCAACAATTTTGGTAGCAGTATAATTTCACCCCCCGAAAACGCCGATACTCAGAGCATGAAAAAAATAATTTGTATCCTGATAACCCTGGTTTCCGCGGTTTCTCTTTTCGGCCAGGATCTGACAATCGGTCCGGATGATATAGCCATAACACAAAGCCCTCGGGGCGGGTACAATCTGTATATCCGGAATAAGCCGGGACTCGGTTCAGTTCTGCTCACGGAAACAACCCGTGATCCCGAATTGAAAGCAGATAATTATGCGTATCGGGCTCTTGAATATAATCCGGTCAACGGGGATGAAAAACGCATGCTTGACGGGGAGTTTATTCCTCCCGGGAAGAAGCTGTGGAGTCTTATAGATTCAACGCCGGTTGCGGAAAGTCCCGTCGGTGAAGCTTTTCATATATGGATTCCTTATGTTGTTGCCTATGGGTATGAGTGGAGCCGGCACGGAGAAGTGCAGGTGCTCGATGGAACCTATATCAATATCCGTGCATTTGAAAAGCCATACGGGGATTATTCGGGTTCTTTTTCTGATAATCCGTATCGTTTGCGATTAACCCAAAAACCTGTGCCCGCTGCTCCTCCGGACGATACGGTGTATATGGATGATACGGTTGAAACCTTCAGTTCTCTTGCGGACCGTTCTTCGGGCATGGTCAAGTATGCACGCGGTCCCGGGGATATTGTCCCGATGGTCCGGGAAATGCTTGATTCGTCGTCAGAGCGATCGCTTGATCTTGTTTTTGTTATTGACGCGACGGAAAGCATGATTGACGATATTTCCGAGGTTCGGGAGATGGTTATTCCAGTTCTTGAGGAGATGCTTCCCCGATGGCCTTCCTGGCGGGTAGCGCTGGTTCTGTACAAGGATTATTACGAGGATTTCCTTGCGAGAATTGCTACACCATTCACGGCAGATCTGGATCTTTTCCAGAAAGCGTTGAACAGTTTCCGGGTACAGGGCGGCAGGGATATTCCCGAAGCCGTGTATGAGGGGCTTCATGCAGCCTTGTCCCTGTCCTGGACACCCGGCTCTGACCGGAAGGTTATTCTCGTCGGAGACGCCCCGCCACATCCAAAGCCCCGTGCGAAGATTACCCGGGAAGGGGTTGAAGCGATGGCTGCGGAGAAAGGGGTACAGATGAATGTCATCATTCTTCCGCATGGAACCACGTACTGAAAAAAAAAGAACGCCGGAGAGGCGTTCTTTTTTTGGTTATTCAGCGTTGTCCGGACCGGGTTCTTCAAGATATTCCGCAGGAATCCTTGCGAGATCATTCCGTGCCAGTACGAGGTATTCCGGTGGAAGCTCCGCTCCGCCCGATGTTTCGTAGCGTGCAATTATGGTTTTTAGCCGTTGTGCGGCATCGGCGTATTGATTTCTTTTTATCCTGATATGAGCGATTTCAAATTCAGCTGCGGTAGCTGTTGCCGAATCGGCACCGTGGCGTTCAAGTATCAGATTGTAGTATACTTCGGCGGCCTTGTAGTTGCTTTCATCACTGGCTTCCTGGGCTTTCTGGTTGAGTTCTGCGACAGACAAGTCCTCCGGTACGGATTCAGGATCAGGTACGGTCATGCAGGATGCCGTGGCGAAAACAAGTAACGCCGAAAGGAATGTGAAAAATACTGTGTGTTTCATGAGATCAGTCCTTGTCGTAAATTTCGTCCCGTATGGGCAGTGTCCTTCGCAGATCACTCAGGAATTCCTCTGAATCACCCATTGGTTCATAGGAATCGCAAAAGTCGATACTGCGCCGGGTAACGGTAAAATACTTGTATTGTTTTTCTCCGCCAAGCTTTTTTTTCCACTTTCCCGCATCACAGCGTACCCGTAAATAAAACTGGCCGCTTGTTTCCGCCGGGGCAGGAACCAGTTTGCAGTGGATGCAGTTGGCACAGTATATCTTGGTACCTGTCCGTGATGACTCCCCGTTTTCCAGGACCGGTGCGTCATTTTTTTCTATTTCAGTCTTACTGTTTGACATACGGTTCCCCCTTGTCGTGAACTA
>CAZVEL010000061.1:0-2714 GCA_964626305.1 uncultured Treponema sp.
CAAACACGGTATAGCCACCCCTGACGAAGCATACGGATCAGCAGCATAAATCTCATTAAGATTTATGAAATACTGTCTTGACAATGGGGTCCACTATAAAGATCAATCATCGGGCTCTCCTTTTCGGTATTCATCTCATCTTGTTTTAGCGTTCTTCTAGCAATAATTGCTATTAGCAAATATAATGAAGACGAAGCGTGGTGTCAACGGTTCAACGGCAGGAAAAGGTTTTTTCGGTGAGAAGCTTCAATTTCCGGGCATTGACCACCGCCTGACCCTTCGCATGGTTGTTGAAATAGACCTGTACCACCTGCGCAGTATGACAAATCGTTTCCATGAACGGCATAAACCGTGAAAGCTCCTCGTCGGAATAGCGGTAGTCGTACCGTGTTGTCGCATTTCCCCGGTACCATTGCGCTGCGTTCCGCCCATGAAAGCGTATGTAGGCCGATTTGGCGGTTACCACCGGAAGCTGGGCAGGAAGGGTTTTCAGGGCCGGCATGTCGGTAACGCACCAGGCGAGGTCCTTTTTACGGAATGCCTGATACACCCGGTCATGCTGCCATGACGCGTGGCGGAATTCGATCGTGATCGGGAGGCCCGCAAAGGTGCGGACGAGATCATCGAGGTAGCGGCGTTCGTCCACCTGGTAGTGAAAGCTCTCCGGAAACTGGAAGAGCACGGAAAGGAGGAGCTTGCGCTCCTGAAGCGGACGCATCGCGTCGCAGAACCGTGCCGCCTCATCGCGCCATTTGGACAAACTGATGTCATGCGTGAGGGAACGATGCGCCTTCACCGAAAAATGGAGCCGGCTGCCTGAGCGTTTGATCATTGCGTCCATGTGTTTGGCTTCCGGCATGCCGTAATAGGTATAGTTGAGCTCAAGCGCATTAAACTGATCCGCGTAACAGGCAAGAAACTGCTCGCGGGGCAGTTCCTGCGGGTAGAGGACGCCGCGCCAGTCGGGATAGTCGTAGCCTGAGGTGCCGATGAAAAAGGTTGCCATGGAATCCTCTAATAGACGTCCGGGATGCCGGCGAGGTCGGTGGTATACGCAGGCGAAAGAAACCGGCGCCGCATGGACCAGGAGCGGTTTCCCGGAATGTTGAGCGCGGTGCGGATCGCGTTCTGGCCGTATCGCCGGTTGATGCTGTCAAAACAGCGCATGAGCGCCTGTTTTCCCTCGTCGTCAGCTGTTTCCGCAAAAAGATCCGGCTGGGACACAACATCGTCCTCAAGACCCAGCAGATTCACCATGACCTTGCGGTATCGGTGCCCCTCCCGGTAAAGGTCGCGGAGAAGGGAAGATACCGTTTCCAGGATATCCGGCAGATAGGAAGTCGGTGCGGTGAGGGCAGCCGAACGCTGATCGCAGTACTGGGGGCCGGCATCGTCCCAGGGACTCGTCATGAGATACACCGACACAAAGCGGGCCCGGCTGCTTTGCCCACGGAGCCGGCGGACCGCCTCGTGCGCGTAGGCCGCGGTCGCCTCCTCAAGTTCGGCGAGGGTGCACACCGGCTCGGCAAAAGACTTTGACGCGCAGATATTCCGGTTTTTTTCCGGATCAATCCGTTCGTTCGCCGGAATACCACCGAGTTCCTGCACCGTGCGGAGCCCTGTTATGGTAAGATGCTTTTTCGCTACATGCAGGGGACAGTGCTTCAAATCGAGCGCTGTGCGAATACCGAGCCGCTCGAGCGTTTTTTTCTTTGACCATCCGATTTCCCACACATCGCCGACCGGGATGCGGGCGAGTTCGCGGTCCATGTCGACCTGTTCCGCGGAAAAAACCCCTCCGGCGGACTTTGCCAGCTTGTTGCAGATTTTCGCGAGGGTCCGCGTGGGCGCGATACCGACGGAAACTGGAATACCGATCTCCCGGAGCACCGTGTTCCGCAGATGATGCGCAATCCCGGCATAGTCGGGACAGTTCCAGTCGGGATAGTAGAGGAATGACTCATCGATGGAATACACCTCAACATCGGGACAAAGCCGGTTGTATATGGATACGATACGGGCGCTGATGTCCGCATAGAGCGTGTAGTTGGAGCTGAATACCGTCACGTTCTTTTGTGCGCATTCGGCGGAAATCTTGAACCAGGCATCCCCGCGGCGGAAGCCCGCATCCTTTGCCAACGCATTGAGCGCAATGACGATACCGTCATTATTGGAAAGGACGACGATGGGCTTTCCGGCGAGATCGGGCCGAAAAAGACTTTCGCAGGATGCGTAAAAACTGTTGGCGTCAACATGGAAAATCATACCTTTCTCACTACTCCCGTTACTGTTCCAAAAAGTTCCGTTTCTCCGGTAACCGGTTCGACGTCTCCCGAACCGTCGGAAAAAACGAACCGATCACCGTCCCGTACCAGCTCCCTGCAGACAAACTCGTCATCCTGCCGGACAACCACGATGCATCACGGAACCGGCGCCTTCGAGCGGTCCACCACGAGCAGATCATTCGGAAAAATGCCGCGGTAGATGAGCTGACTGCCCCGCATACGCATGAAAAAGGTCGCCGGCGCGTTATGCACCAGCAGGGCATTGAGATCGATTGTAGCCGCTTCGTATCCCCGTGCGGGGGAAGGAAAACCTGTTTCTTCTGCCATATACATGCCTTTTTTGTACGGAATGACTGGACATCCCGCGGAACAACTGATAGGATAAGAGTATAAGCATAATGCTTATATGTCAAGGGACGACTATGATGA
>CAZVEL010000062.1:0-2960 GCA_964626305.1 uncultured Treponema sp.
TCAGCGCCGGCAACCGCGTCCAGTTTGTCGGTTACCTGTATTTTTGCGCCTGATTCACCGGCCCACACCGCAGCTTCATCAAGAAGTTTCTTGTCTGTAGCGAGTTCGTTCGGCGTAATAATGGTACAGTGCACCCCGAGTTTTGCGCAGATGATGATCAATGAACGCGCTACATTGTTGCGTCCATCTCCCACATAACAAAGAGTTTTCCCTTCACTTTTTCCGAATGATTCCTCAAGGGTCATGATGTCGGCAAGAGCCTGGGTGGGATGAAAGTGGTCGGTGAGGCCGTTATAGACGGGAACCCCGGATTCACGTGAGAGAATTTCTACGGTATTCTGGCTGAATCCGCGGAATTCTATGGCGGAAAACATTCTTCCGAGAACCCGTGCCGTATCTTCTATAGATTCCTTGGATCCGAGCTGAATGTCCTGTGTGGAAAGAAAAACCGGATGCCCGCCCTCTTCTCCGAACGCGGTTTCAAAGGCGCAACGGGTGCGTGTTGAGCGTTTTTCAAAGAGGAGCGCAATGGATTTTCCGCGGAAACGCTGATGAATATCGCCGGTACGCAAGTCTTTTTTGACGGAGTGTGATAGTTCAAGTAAAAATCGAATTTCTTCCGGTGTCCAGTCCTTCCAGTTAAGAAGACTCCGTCCTTTCAACGCTGTCGGCTCCATGTAATTCCCCTTTCAGACTCTCGAGTATTCCCCGGAACGTCATTGCTCAAATAACACTCGATATTTTTCCTGTATCGGTTTATACTAACAACCCGCAGAAACGCTGTCAATCCAATATTTTCTGCGCCCAGGGGAACCAATGCTCTATCTCTACGTTGAACTTCGTTATCATCGGCAGCTAAACAAAATTTGTCCTGACATACCAGTACGCTTTTTTTCCGCCATTGGCGATGCCGTCCGGAATAACGGCGGGAAGGCGAATCGAATTGGTCATGCCATGCTGTATACGTTCGACAAAAAGTCTGCCGGCTTTGCCTTTTCGGCTTCCCGGGTACTGGATGAAATGCGAACCCTGCTGGAAGATCTCCGGGATCGGATACGGGAGTATTTTGTTCTGGTGGATGCAACCGACAGTCCTCTGGGACCGGAGATTTTCAAGGAACGCCTCCAGGAATATGCCTCTGTTATTCTGCCTGATGAAAGCATTCTTTTTACTTCATCGGCTCTTGAATACCTTGGCGCCTATGTAACAACGGTTCCGCTTGCAGATACCCGTCTTGAACAATACGCCGGACTGAAAGTCAGCGAGTATACCGCACCGGAACAGGAAACGGGGGATGCGTCTGTACCGCTTGTAATGTACACGGATTGCATACATGATCCGGTCAAAATGATCCGGGACATGCTTGCAACAGCTCCTGATATCGGGATTCAAACCCTGCTCGACGAGGAATCCCTTGTCATCTACCAGGAGAATACCGCGGCAAAAGAAGTGTATTCCTGGTTCCGGTACACCGAAAAACAGCCCGAGTATCGCCGGAATGCGGTTATGGCCTTCTTTTCGCAACAGTTGCATACGCTCTCCCGTGTTTCCGGGGATCCGGTTCCTGTTCATCTGGTCGGAAAGAATACCCTGCCACGGGAATACTCCTTTCTGGAAGAAATACTTTCCTCTGAATGCAGCCTGACCGGTCCCGAAAAGGCACAGTATCTCCCACCGGATGTTCAATCAATACCACGCGATCTTCTGGAAATGGCATATCTGATATACCGCGTTCAAGACTACCTGTACTATGACGAACTTCCCGCGTTTTTTCAGTTTCTCGACAAGGATTCGTCCTTTCTTTCATCTCTCGGATCATGGTTATACAGTTACGGAGTTCTTTCTGATCCGGCGGATTTCCGTTCCATACGGACTTCTCTTGCTGACCAGATTTTTGAGCGTGTGGAAGATGCTCGTACGGTAAATGACCGCCGCATAGCGGAATTTCTCTGGTTAAAATATGAATCCGGGCAACTCATGCCCACCATGGAGCTTCTTGCGATCTTAACCGGGCTCGGATACCGTGTTGCCGACTCCTTCCTGATCGGATGCTTTTTCCAACACGGCATAACCGACGAAGACGGAAAAGATTGTCTTGCACGCTTCTCTTCCGACCGGGTACGGGACGCGGTACAAAAACTCGCCGCGGGAGAAAAGGCCGCCGCGGATAATGACTATGTCCAGGCTGAATTCTGTGCGCGGGATGTGCTCCATTCTTTTCAGCGGGAAAAACTGGCGTACGGTGAATGCCGGTCGTTTTCCCTGCTTTCACAAGTGGCCCTTACAAAGAACAAGGGAGATGATGCTGTCGTCTATCTTGAGTACGCGCTTGAAAATGCTTTTCGAACCCGGTACAGCTACGCCATTCTTGATACCGGCATAGATCTCGCCTGTGTGCAATTCGGTGTGGGGAGTTTCGATTCATCCTTGTGCGCGGCAGAAAGCGCCGAGAGGACCGCGAAAAAGTGCTTTGCCCGTGACCGTGAAACCTTTTTGCTGTTCATAAAGGGGCGTGTTTTCTTTGAAACCGGTGATTACCATGCGGCGGAACTCATGTTTCATGCTGCATCTTCTCTGGCTGTGCTCTACAACTTTCCGGAACAAACGGCCATTGCACGAACCTGGTACGGGCGTGTTCTGGCTCATCAGGGCCGGTATCATGCCGCGGTACAGATTTTTGACGAATACACCGGAACAGTTCCCGATGCATCAGTTTTTTTGCTTGAATCGGCTGTACTTTCCGGACACCGGCTGGACAAGGAAATGCCCACTGCTCCTGTGGATGTATTCCGTACACAGGGTACCGGATCAAGCGGGTATTCCCGTCTTGAGGACCGGTCAATAACCGGCAGTGTTGAAGCATATACTGCTCCAACCGCGTTCAAGGTGCTCGGTCTTTATTATTATGCACGGTTTGGATCGGGTGAAGACATTCTTGAATGTTTGGCCGAACTCGAAGC
>CAZVEL010000063.1:0-2567 GCA_964626305.1 uncultured Treponema sp.
GCACCATGGATGCAATGAGCGCGGCGTCGGCTTTCCCGGTAGTCAGTACTTCGGCGAGGTGTTCCGGGGTTCCGGCCCCTCCCGATGCGATGACCGGAATGCTGACCCGGCTTGATATGAGTTTTGTAACCGGTATCTCATAGCCGTCACGGGTTCCATCTGCGTCAATTGAGTTAAGCACAATTTCCCCTGCGCCGAGCTCCTCCGCGCGGAGCGCCCATTCGAGTGCATCCAGTTCTGTAGCGACCCTCCCGCCATTGATGTACACCCGGTATCCGGAAGGCATGGAGGGATCTTTCTTTGCGTCCATTCCGAGTACAATACACTGATTTCCAAAAATGGCCGCGCCTTCACTGATAAGATCAGGATTCCGTACCGCTGGTGAATTGAGACTGACTTTTTCGGCTCCTGCCTTGATGGTTGCGCGGATATCCTCCCCCGTGGAGATTCCACCGCCCACGCAGAAGGGGATGTGTATTGTTCTGGCAACGTTGGCCACGAGATCAAGGGTAGGCCCGCGGTCATGGGCGGATGCCATGATGTCATAAAATACGAGTTCATCCACACCCTGAGCATAGTAGGCATCGGCCATGGCGACCGGATCGCCGATATCAATATTGTCCAGAAACTTGACACCCTTGGTGGTCCTTCCGTCCTTTACATCCAGGCAGATGATGATTCTCTTTTTCAGCATACGGTGCCTCCGGCAAAATTCGCAAGCATGCGCAAGCCGATTTTTCCGGATTTTTCCGGATGGAACTGGAACGCTTCCACCGAACCGCGTTTTACCGCACAGGGTACGGGAAAGCCATAGTCAGCGGTCGCGCTAACAAGGGACGGATCAGCAGGATCAATGTAATAGGAGTGCACAAAATAGAGGTCGCTCCCTTCGGGTATCCCCGAAAAAAGTGATGAGCCACCGTTGTGAAAAGTGAGATCGTTCCATCCCATGTGGGGAATTTTCAAACCCTTCGCAGGGAAATCGCGGGGAAAGTGCCGGATGGTTCCGGGGAGTATTCCCAGACAGGGTGTGTCTCCTTCTTCGGAGTGGTCGAAAATTATCTGGGAGCCGAGACAGACGCCAAGGAGGGGTTTCCCTTCCGAAGCCCAGTCGCGGAGAAAGGAATCAAGGCCCCATTTCTTTAGCTGGGTCATGGCAAAGGCCGCCTCGCCAACACCGGGAAATATGAGCCGTTCCATACCCGCAAGGTCCGCGGGTATGCCCGAGGTACGGTAGGGAACGCCAATTTTCTCTAGGGCCAGTTCAACGCTGCGGATGTTTCCGGCGTTGTAGTCAATTATTCCTGTCATTACCTGTATCCTACCGGTGCGGTATTTGCTGGTCAACCGGGATATTCAAGAAGCAGGTAAAAAAAGCCGATACTGGATGTACCATGAGTTTGGGAGAATTATTCTCACTGTTAAAAGAAATCCTCACATCACGAGAAGTGATCATTGTCACCATTGTTATTGCGTTGTATGTGAATCTCGTCCTGTATGTTGTTCGCTACCGGAAGCAGTCGTATCGGGCGAAGAAGCCCTGGCGGCGTGTGATCGTGAAAAACGAAGAACCGGTACTTGTTGGAGAAGATGACGCAGAAGGCCTTGATGACGAAGAGGCCGGAGAAGAGTAGACCGCTCCGGTGCAACAAGCTTTCCACGACACAGAAAAAACCGTGAACGGGCAAGCTCCCCGGTCTTTTCCATTTCCCGCATACAATCGGTGAAGTCGGAGTTTTTCCATACATTTATTCCATATACTTTTCGTGCATATCGGTTCCCCGCAATCGTGAGTCTGGTTGCTGCCTGGCGGGGTGTAAAACAGCGCTGATTCCGTGCAATGTACGTATGAATCAGTTCTGCATCCCCGGCTCTGTTCCGGGCGCTTCCGTCACAAGCATCACAGCCTGAGCATGCAATACGTTCTCCTCCCGGAGCATCCGGGCCTGCTTTGGGATCCCCCAGTGCGTTGAGAAGTACTTCACGCCGGCAGGTATCGCTTTCTGCAAAGCGGGCGAGTATGAGCGCCCGGATCCGTTCCTTTTCCGATTTCCGCTCCATCCTTGCCCGGTCTTCCGGACTCCAGAGCAGAATCGCTTCGGCGATACTTCCGTCCCGGCCTCCGCGGCCGGCTTCCTGAATGTATGCTTCGGCTGTGGGCGGGGCATCGCGGTGAATTACCGTACGTACATCTTTTTTATCCACCCCCATACCCCATGCACAGGTAGTACACAAAATAGCCCGCTCATGATCATGAAACCAGGATTCTACCGCGGCTTTTTCTTCTCGAAGCAGCCCGGCATGGTAAAAACGGATGTCGGTATCACGGAGTACTTCGCGTAAAAAGCGGGCGGTCCGTTCGGTTCCGCCCCGGGTGGCGCAAAATACTACCATTGGCCGTTTGCGGATACAGGCTTCCATGGCCAGCGCCGGATATTTCGCCCGGCAGTGTCGTACCCGGTAGGTAATGTTCGGACGGTCGGAATTTCCTCGTACCAGATGCGCAGCTCCAGAAAAGAGTACTTCGGCAATCCGGGAAAGGACGGATGGTGACGCGGTCGCGGTAA
>CAZVEL010000064.1:0-3167 GCA_964626305.1 uncultured Treponema sp.
ACTTGAAACAGCCTATCAGGAACTACTCCGGAAATATGCAAAAAGCGTACAGATTCCCGGCTTCCGCAAGGGCAAGGTGCCGGTAAATATCCTTGAAAAAAAATATGGTGACGCTCTCAAGGGAGACGCCGCCGGTGACATCATGGAAAAGGCTCTTGGCGAAATATTTGAAAAGGCCGATGAGTTTGAACGTCCGCTTCCCTACTCCCGGCCTTCGATGGAAGAAGCTCCAGAAATTGAAGTCGGCAAGGACATGACGTTCTCCGTTACTTACGATGTTTTCCCGAAGGTTACTCTCGAAAAAACTGATGGATTCAAGATTGAAGTTCCTCAGGTGTCCATTGGTGATGCCGAACTCAAAGAGGAGCTTGCCGCAATCCGTGAGCGAAACGCAATTGTTATTGATTGCGCCGACGACGCAAAAGCCGCAAAAGACAATATTGCAACGGTAAACTACAGTGAACTTGACGACGACGGAAACCCTGTTACCGGAACCGAACGGGAAGACTTTGTGTTTACTATTGGAACCGGGTACAACATTTACAAGTTTGACGATGAGATTACCGGAATGAAAAAGGGAGACTCCAAAGATATTACCAAGAAGTACCCCGAAGATTTCGAAGACAAGGATCTTGCCGGTACCACAAAAAAAATCCGGGTTGCCCTTACCGCTCTCAAGGAACGTCAGCTTCCTGATCTTGATGATGAACTTGCCCAGGACGTAAACGAAAAATACAAAACCCTTGATGATCTCAAGAATGATCTCAAAAACAACATGAAAACCGCCCTTGAGAACAAGCTCAAGGAATTGCGGAGCAATGCCCTCCTGGAAAAAATGGTTGAAGCCAATCCTTTCGATCTTCCAGAATCAATGGTTCAGGCCGAGCTTGAATCCCGCTGGCAGATGCTTGCCCAGCGGTTCAGGACCGATGTAGCCCAGCTTGAAAAGCTCATGGCTGCTTCAGGACAGGCGAAGGAATCTATGCTTGAATCATGGAAACCCGAAGCCGAGAAGCTTCTCAAGAGCCGGGTAATTGTTGAACTGTTGCTCAAGGACCGTGATATTACCGTAACACCGGAAGATGTTGAGGCAGAATTTGAGAAAATCGCCGAAGGAGCTGGCATTTCGGTCGATGAAGTCAAAAAACACTATGCGGACCCCCGCAAGAAAGAGTATCTTATAGACGACATCAAGGAGCAGCGGCTGTATGGCGAACTCCTTGAAAAGTGTACTATCGCGAAGGGCAAGAAGATGCCGTTTGCAGAACTCTTTAAAGACGGACAGTAAATGATGAATGAACAAATGAACTCCCTGGTCCCCTATGTAATCGAGCAAACCGGAAATGGTGAGCGTTCATATGATATTTTTTCGAGACTGCTCAAGGACCGGATTGTATTCATTGACGGAGAAATAACGGATGCAACCGCGGATCTCGTGGTTGCACAGCTTCTTTTCCTGGATTCTCAGAATCCGGAAAAAGATATCAACCTGTACATCAACAGTCCCGGCGGCTCA
Organism: uncultured Treponema sp.; assembly: GCA_964626305.1. Taxonomy (GTDB): domain Bacteria; phylum Spirochaetota; class Spirochaetia; order Treponematales; family Treponemataceae; genus Teretinema. Next base: position 1,517 of record CAZVEL010000064.1, read on the forward strand.
GTTACCGCAGGGCTCGCGATTTACGATACCATGCAGCAGATTCGGTCCGACATACAGACCTTCTGCCTTGGCCAGTGTGCCAGCATGGCAGCCATTCTTCTTGCCGCGGGAACCGACGGCAAGCGAAGTGCCCTGCCCTCTTCTCGTGTGCTGATTCATCAGCCCTGGGGGGGTGTTCAGGGACAGGCGGTGGATATCGGGATTCAGGCGCGTGAGATAATCCGTTTGAAAAAATTGACCATTGAATATTTCGCTTTCCATACCGGAAAGAGCGAAGATCAGATTGCCCTGGACATGGAACGCGATTTTTTCATGTCCGCACAGGAAGCCATGGACTACGGTATTGTGGATCAGGTTATGAACCGGAGGAAGAATGGCAAAAAATCGAAGTGAAAAAGAACAGGTTTGCTCTTTTTGCGGAAAAACCGCAGACAGCTCCCGCAGAATAATTGCCGGTCCCGGTGTATTTATCTGCGATCATTGTGTGGATGTCTGCAAGGGTATCCTCGACGAGGAAAACCAGCAGCTTTCCACGGAATTTTCCGGCGATATTCCTACTCCGAAGGAATTGAAAGAGCATCTTGACCAGTATATCATCGGTCAGGAACCGGCAAAAAAAACGCTTGCGGTTGCTATTTACAACCATTACAAGCGCATTGCCAATCCTTCGCGCAAACCCGAAGATATTGTCATCGAAAAATCCAATGTTCTGCTCATCGGTCCCACCGGATCAGGTAAAACCCTTCTTGCCCGGACCATTGCGCAAAAGATGAAGGTTCCCTTTGCCATTGCCGACGCAACAACGCTTACAGAAGCCGGTTATGTGGGTGAAGATGTTGAAAACATTCTTCTCAAGCTTATCCAGAATGCCGGCGGCAATATCGCTTCGGCAGAACGGGGTATCGTTTACATTGACGAAATAGACAAGATCGCCCGCAAGAGCGAGAACGTTTCCATAACACGCGACGTTTCCGGCGAGGGTGTGCAGCAGGCACTTCTCAAGATCATTGAAGGCACTCAGGCCTCGGTCCCTCCCCAGGGAGGTCGCAAGCATCCCAACCAGGAAATGATAAAGATTGATACGACAAACATCCTCTTTATCTGCGGTGGTGCTTTCGTCGGTTTGGACAAGACGATTGAATCCCGTGTTGCGCAGCATCCCATGGGTTTCGGCGCGGACATACAGGGATCCCACGAGCGGAACATTCAGGAGCTCTTTGATCATCTTGCTCCGGACGATCTGATCAAGTTCGGCATGATTCCCGAGTTCATCGGACGGCTTCCCATAACGGTTGCCCTGGATGAACTGGTACAGGATGATCTTACCCGGATCCTCACCGAACCCCGTAATTCCATTGTAAAACAGTTTCAGGCATCACTCGGTATCGACAAGGTTGATCTCGTATTCGAGGATGATGCAATAGAAGCAATCGCCGAACTTGCCATCAAGCAGAATACCGGTGCACGGGGCTTGCGGGCAATTGTAGAAAAAATGATGATTGATCTTATGTTCGAAATTCCTTCAATCGAGGGGAAAAAACGGGTTGTCATAACCCGTGATGTGGTAAAGCATTCAATCAAGCCGGAAATCCGGTTGCTTGAACAGAAGACAGCCTGATTATTAAGACTCCCTCCGGGGAGTCTTTTTTAC
>CAZVEL010000065.1:0-4633 GCA_964626305.1 uncultured Treponema sp.
AAAATCATTAATATTGTTGTTTGGCCCACCGGAGCGGCCAACGGCGCTCACGATCCCCTGAGTAACAGAGGACATGTATCCCAGCGGCGAACCTACTGCAAACACAATATCACCTGCGCTCACGGTATCCGAGTCGCCCAGAACGGCGATCGGAATGTCCGGATCGTCCGATTGAAACGAAACCAGCGCGATGTCTTTTCGTTCATCTCCACCAATCAGCTTCCCGGTAAACTCGCGTTCGTCAAAGAGCTTGACCTTGATTTCACTTGCGGTACCCACTACATGCTGATTCGTAAACAGGTAGTAGGTATTACCCGTTTTCCGGACAATAACACCTGAGCCAAGCCCTTCCGCCCGGTATTCCCGCTGCCGGGGATCCTCATTCTCCTCATTGTCCTTCTCTCCTTCAGGCCCGCGGAAAAAGAACCAGGGAAACCCCTCAAGAGGAGTAGAAGGAACCGTTTTGGTTTCAATAACATCCAGCGTTACTACCGTAGGCAATACCGCGGACGCAACCGCTTGATTCGCCTGTTGCATACCCTCAAGAAGGGTCAAGCTTTCCTCAGGAATGGGTTTGACTTCGAGGCTGTCGGCAAAGGCAGTCTGAGCGGAGCCGGGGACACGTGTACATGCGAGAACTACCAGCGCAAAAGTAAAAAAAGCTGCCGCCGAGACGAGAAGCAGTTTGCCTGCTTTTCCTGTAGTACGTTTCATAAAACCTCCGAATATATGCAATTACTGTTTAACTGTCTCCTAGTAATCTAATACCAATGAGGGCAAACGGGTTACAATGTACGAGTTTTTTTATTCGTCTTCCGGTCCGAGCATGGTGAGAATTTCGGTATGATCCTCGAATACGGCTACCGTGTGTTCCATATGGCAGGAAACCTCTCCGTCCGCAGTGAGAACAGTCCAGCCATCCTCATGGAGAACAATATCACCGGTACCCATGTTTACCATGGGCTCAATTGCCAGCACCATTCCCGGCACGATACGGGGATTCGGACCACGCTCGGGAACATTGGGAATCTGGGGATCTTCATGGACACTCAGACCAACCCCGTGACCGCAATATTCATGAACGACACCGAATCCCTGGGCAGATGCGACATCATACACCGCACGCGAGATATCGCCAATACGGTTTCCTTTCCGGCATGCGGCGATTCCCGCATTCAGCGCCCGGGTTGTTGTGTCAACAAGCAATCGTTCACGTTCCGGAATTATTCCGACCGGAACGGTTATCGCCGAATCGCTGATGTACCCGTCAAGATCAATACCGATATCAAGGGAAACAAGATCGCCTTCCTGTATCACCCGTGTTTTTGACGGTATTCCATGAATAACTTCCTCATTAATTGAAATACAGGCGGCGCCGGGAAAGTCCTGCGAATACCATGCCGGAACACCTCCGTTTCCGGTAATAAAATCCACACAAATTCTATCAATATCTTCGGTGGTCATGCCGGCCTTTACCGCGGGAACGAGTTCCCGGTACAGGCGGGCAAGAAGTTTGCATGAGCGGCGTATACCGTGTATCTGCTTCTCATTTTTAATTCGTATCATTATTCCTCCATGGGGTTTCGTTCAGCGGACAAGACGCCGCTGCAACTCCCGCGTCCCGGTAAGGGACGGTTCGCGCCGAAGCGCTTCTTCAAGACAGACACGAGCGGTCGGAATATCGCCGATACGCTCGTAACATTGTGCCATTTGCTTCAAGATGATTGCGTCATCTTTCTTCCCGAAGCCAAGGTCCAGAGCAGATTCCAGACAATCGAGCGCGAGCTCGTCGGGCAGGATACCCGCCAGGTGATTCCGTACGATTCCCCGGGTAAAGGAAAGCACTTCGGGAAAGAAATGACGGAAATACGCCCGTTTGCGTTCCAGGAGAATCACCTCTTCGAGCAACAGGAACGCTTCATAATAGTCTTCACGGATTGCGAGTTCTTCTGCAAGCACGAACGCACAGTCCATGAAATCCTCTCTCCCAAAATAAGCGGAAAGCACAAAACCGCCCAAATCCCCCCTCCGGGCATGAAACTCTCGGACCGCCTCTTCTTCAAGTTCATGAAAAAGATCAAAGAAAATGAGCTTGGCACGGCTTTCAGGATCCTTGCGTTCCATAAGCCAGGAACGGTAGTCAAACCCGCCGTGTGGGTGGTCCATGCCCCGGGATTTGCGAAATACACTGTACAACGCGTCAAATTCAGCACGTCGTTCCGGATCGGATAGAGTCTCGTACGCATGAATCAGCTCCCGCATCCGGTCCGCACGTTCGGTCGCGGTTCGTACCGTATCGGGGATATCGGGATGTAATTCTTTTGCCCGGCGGCGATACGATCTCTTTATCTCGGCTGCGGATGCGGTTGCCGGAATACCGAGTATCTCATAACAGTTCTGCACGGTCCGGTTCAGCCTACCATTGCACCGGTGGACAGGGCATGAGCGGCATCGTTTATCACATTAAAGTAGTCGAGCCGGAGTCCCTGTGTCTCCAACAAGTCCATGAGATTCCGGCAGGTTTTACCAGACCGGAGGCCCTCCTTGAGCACCAGGGCACAGCCTTTTTTCCCGGAAAGGGAAGCGCTCCCCCGGAAATATCGTTTCACGGAGTCCGGAACACGGGCGGATAGTGCGGAGTCCGGACGGATCAATACAGCGATGTAGTCATGCAACATCAATGCATTCGTTGATTCGTCTTCCAGCGCACTGATCACCGTAACGGTATTTCCTTTCTCCGTTGAGGCTTTTTCCAGGTTTTTAATAACCGCTTTGTCAGCGTTGGATCGGTTATCCAGAAAATGAAGTATTGCAACACGCATAGTAATTTCTCCCGGTAGTGTCAGGCCAGTTTGAATAATTGTTCAATCATGCGCTCTTTTACAATGAGCACCGAGCAGCGTGCGTTCAGCATGATCGACCGATACGAAGCGGAAATTATCTCTTTTTCGTCTCCACTCTCACTATCTTGTCCTCCGAGCAGAATAAGGTCAATCTTCTTTTCTTCCGCCGAAGCCACAACCTCCGACCATATTGCGCCCCGGCGGAGTTCTGTTTCCACTCTGACGCCCTTGGCCTGAGCCATTTCTTCCACAAAGGAAAGGTACCGTCGGCCGTTTTCTTCGAGGCTTTGCTCGTATTCACGACTCTCTTCCTCAATGAAGATACGATTGAGCGTCAACTGTTTTATGGTCGCAGTGTCCACCACATAAGCCGCGTAAACCCGGCAGCGGTAGAGCTTGGCCATGAGCACAGCATACCGGACCGCGTTAATCGAGGCGTCGGTACCATTAACCATAACCAATATGTTTTGAAAAAGTGGTTTAATCATTTCCGGGAGCCCCCACTCCTGGACTTCAGCGCTTTAAGGACAAAAATGTTCTCGCGTTCCCGTTCCTCCAGAATACTTTCAATGTAGCTCTTTGTATCACGGGTTTGCGGGATTACCTGTTTGTCTAGGGCGTTAACCCGGCGCTGGGTCTTTTTAACTTCTTTCGCAAGCCGCCAGACGATGGTCCTGATGGAAGCCATCTCGGTAAGCAGGCGAAGCAACTCGAAAAAGTCTATCATGACTTTGTCACAATCTGCAAATGAATTTAAGTATGACCAGGCGAGCTTTCGTTTGGGCAGCTCAACCGAGACCGTCGAGAAGGTCATTCCGGCAAGAATAACCCTTTTTTCCCTTATATCGTAGTCATATGAAACCGTTTTTGCTATTCGCTCGGTGCGATCCCGTCCAACAGTCATAAACATGTGCCTGAGCGAGGGATAGGCACGATCAATCTGTTTTTCGATGTCGTTTTCCAGAAGTTTTACCTTTTCTACCATCTGCATGAGTTCCATTACCAGAATTTCACGCTTCTGTTCGAGCAGATCATACCCGTCCTGGGCTATGGAAAGCTGTTCCTTCATGGTGAGAAGATTTGACTTCGTTGGTGCTACCGGTAAACGTGCCATGCTACACACCTGCCTTCTTTGTCAATGCAGGATCCCGTGAACCGTACGTGTCCACGGCATTTTGCATATATTTTTCGATAAACTCCGGTTTGATACGATACAGCTCATTCCGTGGAAGATATGAAAGCACCCACCAGCCAAGATCAAGGGTTTCGTCTATGCTCCGGTTTTCGAACTCTCCCTGCGACAGAAATTGCTGTTCAAATAATTCACCAAAACGGAGGTATTTTTTGTCTGTGTCCGAGAGCTCTTCCTCACCGATAATCGATGCAAGATTCCGTATGTTCTTTACCTTCGAGTACGCAGCAAACAGCTGACTGGAGACATCCTTGTGATCCTCCCGGGTCATTCCCTCCCCGATACCATCTTTCATAAGCCTCGAAAGGCTCGGAAGTCCGGCAACCGGCGGATAAACCCCCTTCTGGGAGAGCTCACGGCCGAGTACGATCTGTCCCTCGGTAATATAGCCGGTCAGGTCCGGGATGGGGTGGCTTATGTCGTCATTGGGCATGGTGAGAATGGGTATCTGGGTAATGGAGCCCTCAGACCCTTTGATGCGACCTGCACGTTCATAGAGCTCGGCCAGGTCGGAATAGAGGTAGCCGGGGTATCCCTTGCGCCCGGGAACCTCACCCCGGGTAGTTGAAATTTCGCGGAGCGCCTCGCAGTAGTTGGT